>JAHZJY010000335.1 GCA_022600695.1 Actinomycetes bacterium
ATCAGGTCGGGATCGGCGTCGAGATCGACCATCACGATTCGGCCGGCGATATGACGCAGCCCGGCCATCCCGTCGGGTTCCGCGCCGATCCGCAACGTGCCCAGACACAGTGCCGCATCGCGCTTGACCGGGCCGCCGATGAACATCGTTTTGGGTTTGACGGCCAAGTCCGACCACTGCGGCAACACGTTGTGGACGGCCGTCTCGCTGGGGCGGTTGAGCACCACACCCAGGGTTCCGCCGTCATTGTGCTCGACGACGTAGATCACGCTCCGCCGGAACGTCGGCTCCAGCAGATCGGTGTTGGCGAGCAGCAGCGTTCCCGCCCGCACCCGGTTCGCCGCGGGCGCGAGGAAGTCGTCGGGCTCCTCCGATTGCGCCACCGCACCATCATGGCATGTCGGCATCGCGAAACGGGCCGGGCCGGAACGATGTTTGTACTGTGAGCCGGTGGTTCACGATCGCGCTGGCGGCAGGCTGTGGCGATCGGTACGCGAACTGCCCGACTTCTGGCGGCTGCTGGAGTTGCGCACCGCGGCGCAGTTCGGTGACGGACTGTTCCAGGCCGGCCTGGCCGGGGGCCTGCTGTTCAACCCACAGCGGGCAGCCGACCCGTGGGCGGTGGCCGGGGCGTTCGCGGTGCTGTTCCTGCCGTACTCGATGCTGGGGCCGTTCGCCGGCGCCCTGCTGGACCGGTGGGACCGGCGGGCGGTTCTCATCGTGGCCAATGCGGCACGGCTCGTGGTTGTCCTCAGCGTCGCGGCGATGCTGTCGGCCGGAGCCCGTGATCTGTTCGTCCTGTGCGGTGCGTTGATGGTCAACGGCCTGAGCCGTTTCGTCACGTCGGGGCTCTCGGCTGCGCTCCCGCATGTGGTGCCCCGCCGCCAGGTCGTGACGATGAACTCGGTGGCGACCGCAACCGGGGCCACCGCGACGTTTCTGGGTGCCAACTTCATGCTGATGCCGCGCTGGATCCTCGGCTCCGGAGACAGCGCCGCCGCCGTGGTGATCCTTCTGGTGGCAGTCCCGGGCGCGGTCGCCCTGGCGCTGTCGGTGCGTTTCCCGCGTGGTGTGCTCGGGCCAGACCACGCCGCGGCGCGCGATTCGGTCGTCTACGCGGTGGCCACCGGGTGGGCGGACGGGGTCCGCACGGTCGCGCACACCCCGTCGGTGGCGGCGACGCTGTCCGGCCTCGCCACCCACCGGATGGTGTTCGGCATCAACTCGCTTCTGGTGCTGGTCATCGTCCGGCACACCGGAGCGGACGGCTTCGCCGGTCTGGGCACCGCGGTGGTCTTCGTCGCCGCCACCGGCAGCGGGTCCTTCCTGGCCAACGTGCTGACCCCGCCCGCGGTTCGAAGGTGGGGCCGGTACGTCACCGCCAACCTGGCCCTGCTGTGCGCGGCTCTGATCCAGCTGGCCGGCGCGACGCTGAACCTGGCGGTGATGGTGCTGTGCGGGTTCTTCCTCGGGCTGGCCGGTCAGATGGTCAAACTGTGCGCCGATACCGCCATGCAGATCGACGTCGCCGACACCCTGCGCGGCCATGTCTTCGCCGTCCAGGACGCCGTTTTCTGGATGTCGTTCATCCTGGCGGTCACCGCGGCCGCCGCGGTGATCCCGCCGGACGGACGGTCGGCACCGCTGGCTCTGGCCGGTTCGCTGATCTACCTCATCGGGCTGGCCGTACACGCCGCCGTCGGCCGTCGACGGCTGCCCGCGGCCTAGGTTCGCGGTTCGCGGTTCGCGGCTCATTATGCTCGGCGCCATGACCGCCGCCAGCCCTATCGTCGAGGATCTGATCGCCGAGAGTGCCGAACTGGACGCCCGGGTGGCCGGCCTGCCGCCGGAGCGCTGGACGCTGGTGACCCCGGCGCCCGGTTGGACCATCGCCCACCAGATCGGACATCTGTTGTGGACCGACCGGGTGGCATTGACGTCGATCACCGACGAGCCGGCGTTCGGTGAGCTCGTTGCCGACGCGCAGGCCAGAATCGACACCTTCGTCGACGACGGAGCCGAAGAACTGGCAGTTCTGCCGCCGGGTGCGCTGCTGGCCGACTGGCGACGCACCCGCGACGAGTTGCACACCGCGCTACGCACAGTCCCGTCGGGCCGGAAGCTGCTGTGGTTCGGTCCGCCGATGAGCGCGGCCTCGATGGCCACCGCCAGACTGATGGAGACCTGGGCCCACGGCCTTGATGTGGCCGACGCGCTCGGGGTGGTCGTTGCCCCGTCGCACCGGTTGAAGTCGATCGCGCATCTCGGAGTCCGGACCCGCGACTTCGCCTTCAGCGTGCGGGGGCTGATCCCCCCGGCTGAACCGTTCCGGGTGGAGTTGCAGGCGCCCGGCGCCGACCGGTGGACCTGGGGTCCGGAGAGCGCCGCCCAACGGGTCAGCGGACCCGCTCTCGACTTCTGCTACCTCGTCACCCAGCGGCGGCCGCGAGCCGAGTTGAACCTCACCGCGGTGGGTCAGGATGCCGAGAAGTGGCTGAGCATCGCTCAGGCCTTCGCCGGGCCGCCCGGCGCGGGCAGGTGAACAGCTCGCCGAATGCGCACCCACCGCGAAGATCCGGCCGGGAAATCGCCGCAGCCGCACGCTCGGTGCTACAGCCGGCCTGCCCCGTCGGCCGCACCGTCACCATCGCTGTCCACGAGCGCGATATCCCAGTGCCCGTCGCGGTCGGTATCGACATAACCGATGGTCGAGAGTCCGTCACTTCGCAGCGCCCGGTCGGCCAGACCGTCGCGATCGATATCG
>JAHZJY010000336.1 GCA_022600695.1 Actinomycetes bacterium
GAGCGCGGATCCAGCCCGTTGTTGTTCTGGGCGTTGGCCGCCGCGCTGGCGATCACCTTGGCCACCGGGTCGCTGGCGGACTGCGGGGCCCAGCGCAGGATGTCAAGGGCCTCCTCGACGGACTTGCCGCGAACCAGGTCGATCACCCGGCGCGCCTTGCTGGCCGAGATTCCCACGTGGCGCGCAACGGCCGTGGCCGAGGGAAATTCAGTGGCAGTACTCATCGCCGCTTCTCCTCAATTGCGGCATTCACTTCGTTCATCGCCGCTTCTCCTCAATTGCGGCATTCACTTCGTTCATCGCCGCTTCGCCTTCCGGTCATCCTTGATATGGCCCTTGAACGTCCGGGTGGGCGCGAACTCACCCAGCTTGTGCCCCACCATCGACTCGGTGACGAACACCGGCACGTGCTTGCGCCCGTCGTGCACGGCGAAGGTGTGGCCGATGAAGTCCGGGATGATGGTCGAACGTCGAGACCAGGTCTTGATGACCTGCTTGCTGTTCTTCTCGTTCTGGACGTCGACCTTCTTGAGCAGATGGCCGTCGACGAACGGACCCTTCTTCAGACTGCGTGGCATCGCTTAACTCCTCTGCCTAGCGCTTCTTGCCGGTGCGCCGGCGTCGGACGATGAGCTTGTCGCTCGGTTTGTTGGGCTTGCGGGTGCGGCCCTCGGCCTTACCCCAGGGGCTCACCGGGTGGCGGCCACCGGAGGTCTTGCCCTCCCCGCCGCCGTGCGGATGGTCGACCGGGTTCATCACGACACCGCGGACGGTGGGGCGCTTACCCTTCCAGCGCATCCGGCCGGCCTTGCCCCAGTTGATATTGGCCTGTTCGGCGTTGCCGACCTCGCCGACGGTGGCGCGGCAACGCACGTCGACGCGGCGAATTTCACCGGACGGCATCCGCAGCGCGGCGTACGCACCTTCCTTACCGAGCAGCTGGATGCTGGCACCGGCCGAACGGGCCATCTTGGCGCCGCCGCCGGGACGCATTTCCACGGCATGCACCAGCGTGCCGGCCGGGATATTGCGCAGCGGCAGGTTGTTGCCGGGCTTGATATCGGCGTTGGGACCGGATTCGACGATATCGCCCTGGGTCAGGCCCTGTGGCGCGATGATGTAGCGCTTCTCCCCGTCCAGGTAGTGCAAGAGGGCGATATTGGAGGTGCGATTGGGGTCGTATTCGATCTGCGCGACCTTGGCGTTGACACCGTCCTTGTCGTGGCGACGGAAGTCGATCACCCGGTAGGCGCGCTTATGCCCGCCACCCTTGTGCCGGGTGGTGATCCGGCCGTGTGCGTTGCGACCACCGGTGCTGTGCAACGGGCGGATCAGCGACTTCTCCGGGGTCGAGCGGGTGATTTCAGAGAAGTCGGAGACACTGGCACCGCGCCGACCGGGGGTTGTCGGCTTGTATTTGCGAATTCCCATGCTTGGTGTCCTGGTTCCTTCTGCAGTCGCGCTGCCGGGCTAGGCCGGCGCTCCGAAGATGTCGATCGGCTTGCTTCCGGCGGCCAGGGTCACGATGGCACGCTTGGTGTCCTTGCGCTTGCCGTAGCCGGTACGGGTGCGCTTACGTTTGCCCTGCCGGTTGGCGGTGTTCACCGAATCCACCTTGACCTTGAAGATCTTCTCGATGGCGATCTTGATCTGGGTCTTGTTCGAATCCGGGTGGACGATGAACGTGTAGACGTTGTCCTCGATCAGTCCGTAGGACTTCTCGGAGATCACCGGCGCGATGATGATGTCGCGCGGGTCGGTCACGGTTGCCATCAGGCCGACACCTCCTGCTGCTTGGCGCTGCTGCGCTCGATGTAGGCGTTCAGCGCCTCGACGCTGAACACCACGTCGTCGGCCTTGAGCACGTCGTAGGTGTTGAGCTGGTCCGGCGAGATCACATGCACGCCCGGCAGATTGCGAACACTCCGGTACCCGACATCGTCGGTGCGGCCGATGACCACCAGCACCCGGCGACGGTCGGTCAGGGTGCCCAGGAACGACTTCGCGCTCTTGGTTGACGGGGTCTGGCCGGCGACGAGTTCGGTCACCGCGTGGATCCGCGCATTGCGGGCCCGGTCCGACAGTGCCCCGCGCAGCGCGGCGGCGATCATCTTCTTCGGGGTCCGTTGGCTGTAGTCGCGGGGCTGCGGCCCGTGAACGACGCCGCCGCCGGTGAACTGCGGGGCCCGGGTCGAACCCTGGCGGGCCCGGCCGGTGCCCTTCTGCCGGTAGGGCTTACGGCCGCCGCCGCGAACCATGGCGCGGGTCTTGGTCGCGTGCGTGCCCTGGCGGGCCGCAGCCAGCTGCGCCGTCACCACCTGGTGCATCAGCGCGATATTGGCCTCGACGTCGAACAGCTCGGCCGGCAACTCGACGCTGCCGTCCTTGGAGCCGTCCGGGCTGTGGACATCAATTTTCACCATGTTGGAAGCCATTACTTCTCACCTCGTTTGGCCTCGCCGCGTTTCACCGACGTGCGAACCACTACCAGACCGCCGGTACGGCCCGGGATCGCGCCCTTGATCAACAGCACGCCGTTCTCGGCGTCGACCTTGTGCACCAGCAGGTTCTGCAGGGTGACCCGGTCATGGCCCATCCGGCCCGACATCCGGGTGCCCTTGAACACCCGTCCGGGGGTGGAGCAGCCGCCGATCGAACCGGGCCGGCGGTGTACCGCCTGGGCGCCGTGTGCCGCACCCTGACCGGCGAAGCCGTGCCGCTTCATGGTGCCGGCGAAACCCTTGCCCTTGGAGGTGCCGGTGACGTCGACGAAGTTGCCGGCCTCGAAGATCTCGGCCGTCACCTCCTGTCCGACCTCGTATCCGGCTGCCGCCGCTTCGTCATCGAGCCGCAACTCGGCCATGTGCCTGCGCGGGTTGACCCCGGCGGCGGCGTACTGGCCGGTGACCGGCTTGTTGACCTTGCGCGGGCTGATCTCGCCATAGGCGAGTTGGATCGCGCTGTAGCCGTCGCACTCCGGGGTGCGGATGCGGGTGACGACATTCGGCCCCGCCTTGACGACCGTGACCGGCACGACACGATTGTTCTCGTCGAACACCTGGGTCATACCCAGCTTGGTGCCGAGGATTCCGCGCCGCGGTGCGGCGGTCTTACCTGTTTGAGCCATGGTGGTTGCCGACTCCCCTACTGGATGTTCACGTCGACGCTGGCCGGCAGGTCGATGCGCATCAGCGCGTCGACCGTCTTCGGCGTCGGGTCGAGGATGTCGATGAGGCGTTTGTGGGTGCGCATCTCGAAGTGCTCCCGCGAGTCCTTGTACTTGTGCGGGGACCGGATGACGCAGTACACATTCTTTTCCGTCGGCAGCGGCACAGGTCCGACCACGCTGGCGCCGGTACGGGTAACCGTCTCCACGATCTTGCGCGCCGAGGCGTCAATGGCCTCGTGGTCGTAGGCCTTGAGCCTGATGCGGATCTTCTGTCCCGCCACGCTTCTCCTACCTCACTCCTGCTGGTGCTGCGCCGGCACACGGGTGTGCAGGCGCTGGCTTGTCGCCGCCGCTGTTTACCTGTCCTGGTCCACCGGGCCCCGCGGGCGGGCAGATACCCGCACGCAGCCTCGAAGGCGCGAAACATGTCTCGCTTGCGAGGTGGGGACCGGACGCGCCGGTATGGCGCTGGTCGTATGTCTTGGGCTGCACGTTCCCGTGGGGGCTCGTACCCGGCTCAAGACAACCCGATCAGTATGCCTGACGTCCGCGCCTGCTCCAAATCCCGCCGGCGCCGACCGGTTCTCCACGAAAGAACCGGACCGTTTCCTCGCAGTCGGGGTCGGCGGCGATGCTGTTAGCCTTGCGGGAGGTACGGCACTCTGTCGAGGTCGAGAACGTCAACACCGCAAACATGGCAGCAGCCGCGTTGGCAAACGCCCGCCAGCGCGAGAGGTAGCACCGAAAACCCGTGATCAACAAACGCGATCGGACTGCCGCGCTGGGTGTGCCTGCACCCGATCCGGTCGGCGAGACCTCGCGGAGGTGGCCGACCTACGCGCGGGCCGCAGATCGGCGCGCCCGCTCCTCCTCCGCCCTGGTCATCTCACCTGCCGTGGCCGTCCTGTACGCGGTCCTCGGCCTCCTCACGCTCAGCACGAGCCAGACGACCGGTCTGGCCGCGCCGGTCTGGCCCGCTGCGGGCCTGGCCTTCGCAGCCGTGCTGCGCTGGCGATGGCGGGCCCTGCCGGGAGTCTTCATCGGGTCGATCGGCGTCAATGTGGTGTGGCTGGCCCGGCTGGACGAGCCTGCGCTGAAGACCTGGCTCATTGCCGCGGCGATCGGCTTCGGCGCCGCCCTCGGGGCCGCCGCGGGCGCAGCCCTGGTCCATCGATTCGTCGGCCCGCTTCGGCGACTCGACACGCCCCGGGCGGTGATGCGCACCCTCGCCCTCGGCGGCCTCCTGGCCACCACCATCGCGCCGACCATCGGCGTCGCGGCCCAGCTCACAACCGGATTGCTCAGCAGCAGCGGGGCGGCGTCCGGCTGGCTGACCTGGTGGGTCGGCGACGCGATCGGGGTCATCGTGTTCGCGCCCCTGGTGCTCATGGTCCTGCCCTCACAGGACGAGTACTGGACGGGACGCCGCTGGAAGATCGCCGTCCCGTCCCTGGCGATCTTCGCGATCCTGATGGCTGCCATCATCCAGAACGGCACTCAGGAGCGAACCCGCATCGATGGCGCCGTGCAGCAGCTGGGCGACCGGGCCGCCACGGACCTCGCCGGCAATATCGCTCTTCACCAGGAGGTGCTCGAGGGTCTGCGCGGCCTGGTGGACGCTTCTGAGAACGTCACCGCGGCGGAGTTCGACACCTACACCGACGACATGCTTGCCCGATTCCCCACTCTGCAGGCGCTGTCGTGGAACCCGGTGGTCACCGAGGCAGGCCTGGCCGCCTTCGAGGCACGTCAGCGAGCGCAACCGGGCCTCGCGGACTTCACCGTCACCGAGCGCGACGCCGACGGCGGCCTGCGGCCCGTCTCACCCCGGCCCGAGTACGTCGTCGTGGCCTATATCGAGCCGATCGCGAACAATCGCAGCGCTCTCGGGTTCGACATCTACTCCAACCCGGCGCGCGCCACCGCCATCGAGACAGCCCGCGACACCGGCCGGGCCACGGCAACCAGCCCTGTCGATCTCGTCCAGGAGTCCGGCACGCAGAAGGGCATGCTCGCCCTGTTGCCGGTCTACGCGGACGGTTCCGATCC
>JAHZJY010000044.1 GCA_022600695.1 Actinomycetes bacterium
ACGGAAAGTTGCCCAGGCGGCGCGGCAATTCCTGGGTTTGACGAATGACGCCGAAGACAGATACGCGTCGGTATGCCGCTACCTGCACCTGATCTTCGGTGAAATCGCGCCCGACGACCTCACCGACGAGGAGACCGCCGACATGGTCCGGGCTTTGGCGCCGGCTCATCTGCGAGTGACCGGCACGACGATCCGCGACGGCGCCGCAACGATTCCGCGCCTTAACCAACTGTGCGAGGTGCTCGGCCGTGTCACACCGGGGGACCTGTCGGCGACCGAGGCGCTGGTGCTGCTGACGATCCTGATCCCGCCGCACTCCAGAGTCATTGCACACCGCGCCGCGGATGCGGACGACCGGCCGCTGCAGCGATTGGTGATCGCCGGGAACGAAGCCGCTCCGGGGTAACAAAGACCTTCTTCGCAGGCGTGGCAACCGCACCGGACCGCCGGGTACGACCAGAATGATCTCCGGTCGCATTCCCACCCAGAAAGCCGGAGACCGTGCCTGCAGCCGATATCGACGTGCGGCGCACGGCCCGGCATCGCTGGCGCCGCCGCCCCGAGTTCCGCCCGGATATCGAGGGACTGCGTGCGGTGGCGGTTCTCGCCGTCATCGCCTTCCACGCCGGTGCACTCGGTGGCGGGTTCATCGGGGTGGATGTCTTCTTCGTCATCTCCGGGTTCCTGATCACCCGCATCCTGTGGACTGAACTCGCCGACACCGGCACAGTCGCCCTGACCCGGTTCTACGCCGCCCGGGCCCGCCGTCTGCTGCCGGCGGCCGCCACGGTGCTGGTGGTGACGGCGGTGGCGACCGTCGCACTGCTGCCGCCTCTGCAGGCCCGATCAGCTCTCGACGACGGCCTCGCCAGCGCCCTCTACGTGGGCAATTACCGGTTCGCCATGACCGGCACCGAGTACCTGGCCCACACCGCCCCGTCGCCATTCCAGCACTACTGGTCACTCGGCGTCGAGGAGCAGTTTTATCTGCTCTGGCCGGCGCTGCTGCTGGCAACCGGATGGTTGTGGCGTCGGCGGCGGCGCACGCGACGGCCGTCGGCGGCGCCATACCTCGCCCTGCTCGCCGTTGTCGCCGCGGGCTCGCTGACCCTGTCGCTGTCGTGGACCCACTCCTCGCCCCCGTGGGCGTTCTTCTCACTGCCGACCCGGGCCTGGGAACTGGCCGCCGGTGGGCTGGTCGCGTTGACGGTCCCGCTATGGCGCCGACTGCCCGCCGGCTTCGCGGCGATGGCAGGGTTCGGCGGCCTCGGGGTGATCGGGTGGGCGGCGACGCAGATCGATGACCGCACGCCCTACCCCGGCACCGCCGCCGTGCTGCCCGTGATCGGCACCGTCTTGTTGATCGTCGCCGGGTGCGCCACTCCGACCCGGGGTGCCGGCCGCTTGCTGTCGATGCCGGCGATGCGAGCGGTTGGGCGGCTGTCGTACTCCTGGTATCTCTGGCACTGGCCGCTGCTGGTCTTCGCCCCCATCATGGTCGGCCACCCGCTGGGATGGCCCGGCCGCCTGGCCGCGGTGGCCGCGTCATTCCTGCTTGCGGTCCTGACCCTGCGTTATGTGGAGCGCCCCATCCGCTATTCGCGGCCGCTGCGCCGATCGGCGGGCCGGAGCCTGGCACTGGGCAGTGTCGTCACCGCGGCAGCGGTCAGCGCGGCGGTGATTCTGCCGATGGTGGTGCCCGTTCCGGTCGGCCGCGGCGAACCGGCCACGGCTGCGGTTGTGCACTCCGCAGCACGGCCGGCCGACCCCCTCATCGGCGCGGTCGCCGCAGCCCGCACAGCCGTCGCGGACTCCGCGCAGCGGGATGAAATCCCCGTCGACTTATCTCCCCCACTCACCGCGGCACCCGCCGACAAGCCGGAGATTTTCCGCAACGGGTGCGTGCGGTCATGGCTTGACGTCGGCGTGCCGGACTGTGTGTCCGGCGATCCCGACGGAAGAACGACGGTGGCCCTGGTCGGGGACTCCCACGCCGCAATGTGGCATCCCGCACTGGAACCGGTTGCGCAACAGCATAATTGGCGGCTCGTGACGATGGGCAAGGTCACCTGCCCATTGCAGGACATGCCGATCAGCAGCCCGTATCTGGGGCGCGCCTACGAGGAGTGCGAGCAATGGCGGGCGGAGGTGCTGGCCCGGCTGGAAACCGAGCGCCCCAGATTGGTGGTGCTCAGCATGTCGCGACGTTACGGCGCCGATTTCGGCTTCACCAGCTACGACCCGGCGTGGATCGCGAGCCTCACCGACCTCGTCGGCGATCTGCGGGCGTCCACCGGGGCGCGGGTGCTGGTGCTTGGCCCGGTCCCCGATCCACATACCAACGTGCCGGTGTGTCTCTCGGCGCATCTCGACGACGCCCTGGCATGCACCCCGGACCGCGCAACGGGTCTGAACGCCGAGGGGATCGCCGCCGAAACGAAGGCCACCGGCGCGGGTGGTGGCCAGTACGCGGATCTGTCGCAGTTGTTCTGCGACGCAAAGGTGTGTCCGGTGGTTATCGGCAGCGATCTGGTGTTCCGCGACGACAACCACGTGACGGCTTCTTTCGCGCGAACTCTCACGCCGGTATTGGGGATGATCGTCGAGCAGGCGATCTCACCGCGCAGTTGAACACGCTGTTAGCCTCGGTGGCCGTGGCGGATCCAATCCTGTTCGAGGTATACGACCGCGTCGCGGTGATCACGGTAAACGACCCGGAGCGGCGTAACGCGGTCACCGAGGTCACCTCCGGGCTGTTGGGCGATGCGATAGTGCGCGCCGAATCCGACCCCGGAGTGCACGCCGTCGTCGTCACCGGCACCGGTAAGGCGTTCTGCGCCGGAGCCGATCTCTCGGCGCTGGGCGCCGCGGCCGAGGAGGGACTCGAACGCCTCTACGCGGGCTTCATGGCGCTTGGGCGCTGCTCGCTTCCCACCGTCGCCGCGGTCAACGGAGCGGCCGTCGGGGCCGGAATGAACCTCGCGTTAGCCGCCGACGTTCGGATCGCCGGCCCGCACGCGGTGTTCGATCCGCGCTTCCAGAAGCTGGGCATCCATCCCGGCGGTGGCGCCACCTGGATGCTGAACCGCGCAGTCGGACCGCAGGTGGCCCGCGCGGCCTTGCTGTTCGGTATGCGTTTCGACGCCGAGACGGCGGTGCGCCACGGTTTGGCGCTGCAGATCGCCGATGATCCCGTCGCCGCGGCGCTCGAACTCGCCGCCGGGCCCGCGGCGGCACCCCGCGACGTGGTGCTGGCCACCAAGGCCTCCATGCGCGCCACCGCGATCCCCGGCTCCAATGACGCCGACCACCACGAGGCCGCCAAGAACATCGAGTTGGAGCCGCAGGCCGTCAGCGTCGAATCCCCGGAGTTCAAGGCCCGCCTGGCCGCCGCCCGGCGGCGCTGATCAACCGACCAGCGCGACCTCCGGCAGCAGCCGGTTATTCAGCCAGACCTCGATATCGGTCATCGGCGTTCGCGGAGTCCCCGGGACCGGCGGTGCGAGCGAGTGGTGGTGCGCGCCGGTGGGTGTGGTGAATTGGGCTGCATGCCGGTAGTTTTCATCAAAGTCGGTCTGTACCGTCCAGCCCGGAGCTTCTTTGGCGTAATTACAGCCCGCGCACAGCCCCAACCCGTTTCCCGCACTGGTGCGCCCACCGCCGCGGTACGGCGTGGCATGGTCGCGATGCCGGATCGGCGCATCGCAGTAGGGCGTACGGCACTGCCGATCGCGCAGTCCGATGAACTCGGCCAGCCCCTTGGGGAACAACCGGGACCGGGAGTCCATCGCCACGAGCGCGCCACTGGCCGCACTGGCGTAGAGACGGCGCAGCGTCGCCAGCGACCTGGGATCCTTGACCGCGCCCGAGATGAGGTGTTGGGCGACCGCTGACGGTACCGACCCGTAGCCGGCGATCACCGCGGCGGCATTCTCTGCTCCCAGCAGGGCCTGGTCGGAGATGACCAGGTTCACCGCCACCGGAACAGCCTGTTCAGCGGGTCGGCCGGTGACTCGCCCGACGAGCGTGTCCGCCATCACCTGACCTCGCGACCGCTCGTCGCAGCGGCTGTCCGCCTCACGTTTGAGCGCCGCGAACACCGAGACCCCTTGGGCCACCGGCAGCAGTGCAGTCACGTACGTCATGGTGTCCGGCGCCGGCCGGATGGTGACCGTCCGGTCTTCGCGCGCTCGGGCCGCCCGGTCCACCACCGCATGTGGATCCAGTCGGTAGGCGATGGCCTTGGCCGCGGCCGCCACCGCGGCGTCACCCATACCGTGGAGTCCCCCACTGTCCGAGCAGAGTTCGGCGTCGAGCCGACGACGGTCGTCGATATCGAGACAGGCGGATTCGCGCACCACGATGGTGGCCCGCCACTCCGAGAGCACCCCTGCCTCCAAGGCCGCCAGGGTATGCGGCATCTCGTGCACGAGCGCCTTGGCGAAGCCGAGATGCCGGCTGCCGCGGGCCGGCGAATCCCGGCGCGCCAGCGCCACTTCCGTGGCCACACCCCGCCCGCGGCGAGCCGCCGGCACACCGGCCGCCGCCTCAGCGGACCGCCGCTCGCGGTCCAGAGCTGCGGTCAGCCTGGCCTGGCGCGCCGCGGCGGCCGCTTTCAGCCGCTCCAATGCAGCAATGCCCTCGACCAGTGCGGACTGATCCCCATCGGTCACCGAAGCCAATATTTCATCGAACATATTTTCGATTCCAACCGCCACCCCCGACAGGAGCTTCGAGGTTGCCCGCCCGGTCGCCTACAGTCGGTATGTGATCCACACCACACGTTCGCGCCCGGCGGCCCCTATCGGCCGCTGCGGGGCGTTGGCCTTCGCTCTCGGCGTGGGGTTGGCCCTCGCCACGAGTCCCACAGCGGCCGCCGACACCCGTTCCGACGCGGGCACATCAGCGCAGCGCGGGTCAGCGCAGCACTCAGCCGAACCCGGCCGCCGCGCTGCAGCTGCGCCGGTGCGAGCATCGGCGCCGGTCCGGGGGGCAGCGTCGGCGCCGGCCCGGGCGTCGGCGTCATCAGGTGTCGCGGTGCCCACCGTGCCGACCCCTTCCCCGGTAGCGGTACCGGAACTCCTCGGCGCAGCCAGTCGGGAGATCGAGCAGACCCGCAGCACCCGAGCCGCCACTCAATCCGTCGGTTCGACCTTCTTCGCCCGCAGACCCGCGCTGGCCTACAACGCGGCCCAGAACGTTCAGGGCCCGGACGGCGTCATCACCGGCACGCTCAACGGCTCCCAGGCCGACGGCTACGCCCTGGATTACACGGTGACCGGCGCACCGGCCCACGGCTCGGTCGCCGTCAGCCCCGCCGGCGACTTCAGCTACACGCCGACAACTGAATTCGCATCACTCGGGGGTACCGACACCTTCACCGTCAGCGCCGACGACCGGCCCGGAAACCCGCGGCACTGGCACGGCCTGGCAACACTGTTCGCGCCGAACGGGGGCCATACCGCCACCGAGACCGTGACAGTGCTGGAAAACCCGGGTACCCCGCTGCCGCCCAGCGTCCTGGCCACCACCGACCAGCTGAACGCCGAGAAACTCGCGGTCGAACTGGCGAGCTCGCCGATAGTGCAGCTGGCGAAACTGGTACTCAAAGCCGGCTGGGTCATCTCCGCGCACACCAACTTCGCCAAAGTCGGCGGGCCGGATGCGGAAAATATGGCCCGCCTCGACCGGGCGATCGACGAGTACGCCATCCAGGCGGCGCTGGAGGTGCAATTACTCGACTCGGCCAACCCGACGGTGATCCAGCAGGTTTCCACACCGCACGATTGGTACCTGCAGGACTTTCCCGGATCCCGGATCTGGTACGACAACCCCGACACGATCTACCGTTTCATCGGAGCCAACAGTGCATCGTCCTATGTGATCACCGGCCGGTTCGACGGCGCGCTTCCGGCCGACACTGACTTCTCGGTTCTGACCGGCCTGAGCGGTACCACCGCGTCCAGCCTCAGCGGCCGCGACCTGGTGCTCAACCCGGACGGTTCGTTCACTGTGACGGCCAGTTCGGCCCCCGCCACGCCGGGGCAGCCCAATCATCTGCAGCTGGCCCCGGGGACCACGCTGATCACCACCCGCAACACCCTGGCGGACTGGAACTCCGAAGAGCCGATGAGCCTGACGGTACTCAGAGTCAGCGGTCCCCCGCCGAGCCTGTTCAGCCAGATCGGCGGGTTCGCCATCCCGGGTATCGGCGAGTGGGTGGCCGGCAATCCGCTGCTCACCACGCTGGTTTCGTTGATCCCGCCGTTACCGTCGGGCCGGCTGGTCAAGGAACTCGAGACGGCGGTGATCATGCTGCTGCTCGGTATCAGCGGCGAGAATACGTATATGGGGGTGGCCACCACCGATCCCAAGACCGGCGAACGTCGTGACCCGAACATCCTCACCGACCCTGATCGCAACGCGGAATTCCTGGCCACCCAACTGCAGAGCGCCGGTTATTTCCAGCTGACCGACTCCGAGGCACTGGTCGTGACCATCGATCCGGGCAACGCCCGGTACTTCACCGTGCCGGTCACCGACGTCTGGACCATCACCGGCAACTACTGGGACGAACAGACCAGCCTGAACATCGGCCAGTCGATCGCCAACCCGGACGGCACCTACACATTCGTCCTCTCTCCGGCCGATCCCGGCGTCGCCAACTGGGTATCCACCGGGGGACTGAACCAGGGCACCATCTCGATCAGGTTCCAGGATCTGGACCGGATCTCGCACGACACGCCGAAGGTCAACTCACAGGTGGTGCCGATCAATGGACTCGGCGCCGTTCTGCCGCCGACCACGGTCTATGTCACCGCCGAGGAGCGCCGGGCCCAGATCGCGCAGCGCCAACTGGGTTACAACCGGCGCTGGGCGCCGTATCCGCAGGCTTGAGGCGTCAGCCGAGCCCGATCTCGCGCGCAATGAGCATCAACTGCACTTCGGTCGTCCCCTCACCGATCTCCAGGATCTTGCTGTCCCGGTAATGCCGGGCGACCGGGTACTCGTTCATGAATCCGTAGCCGCCGTGGACCTGGGTGGCGTCACGCGCGTTGTCCATCGCGGCCTCACTGGCGACGAGTTTCGCGATGGCAGCCTGTTTCTTGAACGGCTTGCCGGCCAACATCAACGCCGCCGCGTCGTAGTAGGCGGTGCGGGCAGTGTGTGCGCGAGCCTCCATCCGGGCGATCTTGAATTCGATCGCCTGGTAGCGGCCGATCGCCTGACCGAACGCCGTGCGCTGCGCCGCGTACTTGACGCACTCGTCCACACAACCCTGAGCGACACCGGCAGCCAGTGCGGCGATAGCGATCCGCCCCTCGTCGAGGATCTGCAAGAAGTTGGCGTAGCCGCGTCCGCGCTGACCCAGCAGATTCTCCTCAGGCACCCGGACGTCGGCGAAGGACAATGGGTGGGTATCGGAGGCGTTCCAACCGACTTTGTCGTACCCGGGCTCGACGGTGAAACCCGTTGCCGGAACGGGGATCATGATCGCCGAGATCTCCCGGCGATCACCGTCGACGCCGGTCACAGCGGTCACGGTGACCAGACTGGTGATATCGGTCCCGGAGTTGGTGATGAACTGCTTGGAACCGTTGATCACCCAGTGCCCGTCGTCAAGACGGGCAGTGGTCTTGGTGGCCCCGGCATCGGTACCGCCACCGGCCTCGGTCAAGCCGAAGGCGCCCAGCGCCACGCCGCTGGTGAGCGAGGGCAACCACTGCCGCTTCTGCGCCTCGGTTCCGAACCGGTACACCGGCATGGCGCCCAGCGATACCCCGGCCTCGAGCGTGATCGCCGCGCTCTGGTCGACTTTGCCGAGTTCCTCCAGCGCCAGGCACAGTGCGAAGTAATCCCCGCCCATCCCGCCGTACTCCTCCGGGAACGGCAGGCCGAACAGTCCCATCTCCGCCATCCCGGCGACGACCTCGTACGGGAATGAGTGCTCGGCATCATGCTTCGCGGCCACCGGAGCGACCACCTCACGGGCGAAGTCGCGAACGGTTTTCGCGAGTTGCTGGTACTCGTCGGGAAGAGTTGCTGTGGACAAAAACTCGGTCATGTTTCCATTCCTTCTCCGGTTGAGATTATTCGTGCCAACGGCTGGCCTACCTTGACCTGATCGCCCACCTCGACAAGCAGTTCGACCACCCCGGCCACCGGGGCGCGCAGCGAGTGCTCCATCTTCATGGCTTCGACGGCGACGACGACGGCGCCCGCCGCGACCGATTCACCGTCGATCACACCGACGGAGACCACCGATCCCGGCATCGGGCTGGCAAGATCCGCGTCGCCGCCGTGTTCACCGTCCGGCCGCACCGGGTCTGCCCGAAGTTCCTCGGCGACGATGGTTCGACCCACACCGGCCAGCCAGATCTCCCGGTCCGCCGAACCGACGGTGTAGCAGTGCCGGACACCGTCGAGGGTGAGCGACAGCACCGTTCCGGCACCGGAACCCAGCAGCCGCGCCGCAATCGGGCGAACCGGTCCACCGCCGACCCGGGCGTACGCGGCCCGGGGACCCCCGGTGATGTCGACATGCTCGGTCCGACTGCCGCAGCGCAACCGGATGCTGGTCGGTGCCGCCGCGCCGATCCGCCATCCCGACGGCACCTGCCACAGATCCGTCGGCGCCGTGGGCCAGCGCTGCAGCCACCGGTAGGCGGCCGCGGCGATCACCGCCTCATCACCGGGCTCGGCGGGCTGATAATTCAGTCGTTCGAGCAGACCGGTGTCAAGATGCCCGTCGGCAACGTCGTTGTCGGACAGCACGAATCGGAGGAAGTCGACGTTGGTGCGCACCCCGAGCACAGCCGTGCCGGCCAGGGCGCCGCCCAGACGCTTCAATGCCGCGTCGCGGTCGGGGCCGTGAGCGATGACCTTCGACAGCATCGGGTCATAGTCGCTACCGACGACCATGCCCACCGATAGCCCGGAGTCGACCCGGATCCCGGGACCCCGCGGTTCCGACAGACCCAGCACCGGGCCACCGGTCGGCAGAAAACCGGCGGCCGGGTCCTCGGCGTACACCCGAGCCTCGATCGCATGGCCGTGCATCTCGATATCGTCCTGACCCGCCGTCAGTCGCTCCCCCGCGGCGATCCGGACCTGCCATTCAACGAGGTCCCATCCGGTGACCAACTCGGTCACCGGATGCTCCACCTGCAGCCGGGTGTTCATCTCCATGAAGAAGAACTCTTCGGGCCGGTCGGCGGAAACGATGAACTCCACCGTCCCGGCGCCGACATAGTCGACGCTGCGGGCGGTCTCGCAGGCGGCCGCGCCGATGCGCGCCCGGGTGGCGGCGTCGAGCAGCGGTGACGGCGCCTCTTCGATGACCTTCTGATGCCGGCGCTGCAGACTGCACTCGCGCTCCCCGAGGTGCACCACGTTCCCGTGGCTGTCGGCGAGCACCTGCACCTCGATATGCCTGGGGCGCAGCACGAAACGCTCAAGGAACAGGGTGTCATCGCCGAACGCTGCACCAGCCTCGCGCCTCGACGCCGCCAACGCATCGGCAAGCTGCGCCGGGTCGTCGACGCGGCGCATACCCTTCCCACCGCCACCGGCGGATGGTTTGACCAGCACCGGAAAGCCGATGCCGGGCGCGGCGGCGATCAGATCCGCATCCGACAGTCCGGGTTCGGCGACACCCGGGACCACCGGCACCCCGTATGCCGACACTGCCGCTTTGGCCGCGATCTTGTCACCCATTGTTGCGAGGGCTGCCGCCGGCGGGCCGATGAACACCACTCCGGCGTCACGCAGTGCGGCGGCGAAAGCGGCGTTCTCCGACAGGAATCCGTAGCCCGGGTGCACCGCCTGGGCACCGGTGCGCACCGCGGCGCCGACGACGGCGTCGACATCCAGATAGCTCTGCAGGGCCGGCGGCGGCCCGATGCGGACCGCGATGTCGGCCTCCGCCACGTGCCGGGCTTCCGCGTCGGCGTCGCTGTAGACAGCCACCGCCCGGATCCCCATCGCTTTGAGGGTGCGCATGACCCGGACCGCGATCTCGCCCCGGTTGGCCACCAGGACGGTGTCGAACAAACCTATGTTCATCATTGCCTACATCCTGAAGACGCCGTAGGAGACCGGTTCGACCGGCGCGCCCGCACAGACGGAAAGCGCCAGTCCCAGAACCGTTCTGGTATCGGCCGGGTCGATGACGCCGTCGTCCCACAATCGTGCGCTCGAGTAGTACGGATTGCCCTGCTCTTCGTATTGCGCACGGATCGGGGCTTTGAAGCCGTCCTCCTCCTCGGGGGTCATCTCGCCGCGCACGGTGGCCAGCACCGAGGCCGCCTGCTCACCGCCCATCACCGAGATACGGGCGTTGGGCCACATCCAGAGGAACCGCGGCGAGTAGGCCCGCCCGCACATCGAGTAGTTGCCCGCGCCGTGGGATCCGCCGATCACCACGGTGAGTTTGGGCACCCGCGCGCAGGCCACCGCGGTCACCATCTTGGCACCGTGCTTGGCGATCCCGCCGGCTTCGTAGTCCCGGCCGACCATGAAGCCGGTGATGTTCTGCAGAAAGAGCAGCGGAACCACACGCTTATCGCACAACTGAATGAAGTGAGCGCCCTTGACCGCGGATTCTCCGAACAGCACCCCATTGTTGGCGACGATGCCGACCGGATGGCCGTGAATGTGGGCGAAGCCGGTGACCAGGGTGGTGCCGTAGTTGGCCTTGAACTCGTCGAATGCGCCGCCGTCGACGATTCGGGTGATGACCTCGTGGACGTCGTAGGGAACCTTGGCATCGACCGGGACCATGTCGTAGAGCTCGCGGGGGTCGGCGACCGCGTCGACGGCGGGCTTGATCTCCCACGGGGGTGAACTGCGCGGCCCAAGAGTGCCGACGATTCGGCGCACGATCTGCAGTGCGTCGCGGTCATCACGGGCGAGGTGATCGGTGACACCGGAGGTGCGGGAGTGCAGATCGCCCCCGCCGAGTTCCTCGGCGGTCACCACCTCACCGGTGGCGGCTTTCACCAGCGGAGGACCGCCCAGGAAGATGGTGCCCTGGTTACGCACGATCACGGCCTCGTCGCTCATCGCCGGGACATACGCCCCGCCGGCGGTGCACGAGCCCAGCACGGCGGCGATCTGAGCGATGCCGGCCGCGCTCATGGTGGCCTGGTTGTAGAAGATCCGGCCGAAGTGGTCCCGGTCGGGGAACACCTCGTCCTGGCGTGGCAGAAACGCGCCGCCGGAATCCACCAGATAGACGCAGGGCAGCCGGTTCTGCGCCGCGATCTCCTGGGCACGCAGATGCTTCTTGACCGAAAGTGGGTAGTAGGTGCCACCTTTGACGGTGGCGTCGTTGGCCACGATCATGCATTCCCGGCCGGATACCCGCCCGATCCCGGCGATCACGCCCGCCGCCGGACACTCGTCGCCGTACATCCCGTCGGCGGCCAACGGGGCGATCTCCAGGAACGGGCTGCCCGGGTCGAGCAGACCGTCGACCCGATCGCGGGGAAGTAGCTTGCCCCGCTCGACGTGCCGGTCCCGGGACCGCTGCGGACCGCCGAGAGCGGCGGTGGCCAGCTTCTCGCGAAGCTCATCGACAAGTTGCAGATGCGCCTCGCGGTTGGCGGCGGGAGATGCCATGGTTTCACCTTTGGTTAATGTTCACTAACCGGTGTTAGGTTAGTGGAGATTAACCCACGACATCCGGTGGACTCTCAGGAGGGTTGGATTGACAGCGTCCAACCGGCGCAGCCGGCAGAAGTCGGACCGACGGTCGCAACTGCTGGCCGCCGCCGAGCAGCTTTTCGCCGAGCGGGGCTTCCTTGCCGTTCGTTTGGAGGATATCGGGGCGGTGGCCGGGGTCAGCGGCCCGGCGATTTACCGGCACTTCGCCGGAAAGGAACATCTGCTGGTCGAGTTGCTCACCGAGGTGAGCGCGCGTCTGCTCGAGGGCGGGCAGTCCGTCGTCGCCCAGGCACCCGATGCCCACGCGGCCCTGGCCGGGCTCATCGAATTCCACTTGGACTTCGCCCTCACCGAACCCGACCTGATCCGGATTCAGGACCGTGACCTGGCGAACCTCCCGGGATCGGCGCAACGCCAGGTGCGACGGGCCCAGCGACGCTATGTCGAGATCTGGGTCGGTGCGCTGCATCAGGTGAAACCGGGTGTGGACGAGGACCGCGCCCGGATAATGGCGCATGCCGCGTTCGGCCTGATCAACTCGACACCGCACAGCGTGCGGCCGACCCGGACCGCATCGCCGGCGCAGTCGCGCGCGGTACTGCGCTCGATGACGACGGCCGCGCTGGGCCTGCCGGACAAAACCTGGGCTGAGCAGGATCCGCGGCGCCGGCGTTCGGTCGGCAGCCGGTAACCTCCTTGGGGTGAGGCGGGCATGAGCGATTCACGTCGAGGCGATTGGTCCGACGGAACCCAGACGGGCAGCGAGTACCCGCCCAACATCGACCCCGCTTATTCCGGGCAGTACCCGGGCCAGTACTGGGGCCCTACCGGACCGACCGACTACGGGGCCGGTTACGGCGTCCCCGCGGCCCCGCCGACCGACCAGCTACCGAGCTATTGGCAGCAGGGAGCCGGATACTCTCCGGGCCCGCCGCCGCCGGCGCCTCCTCCTCCGCAGCCGCCCAAGTCGCCCCGCTGGCTGTGGATCGCGGCGGCGGTGGCCGTCCTGGTGGTTGCCGGCCTGGTCTTGGCACTGGTGATCGTCAGCTCGTCGTCGAAGGAATCGACGACGGTCGCGCCGCTGCCGCAAGCGACACCGACCTCGCCCCGGCCAACGACGACGACGCGGATTCCCACCGCGACGCGGGCGCCGATCCCGCTTCCCCTGCCGATCCCCAGGCCTGAGCCGACGCCGCGCGGCACACCGGGTGAAACCGCGCCCGGCCCGACCGGAACCGAGACCGTCGTCTACAACGTGACCGGCGAGGGGCGGGCGATCAACATCACCTACGTCGACACCGGCGGCATCATGCAGACCGAGTTCAATGTGGCACTGCCGTGGAACAAGCAGGTCAGCCTCGCGGCTCCGGCGAAGAGGTCGGCCAGCGTCGCCATCGTCAACGTTGGACGCGATGTGACGTGCAGCGTGTCGGTCGATGGGGCCCAGGTCCGGCAGCGCACCGGCCGGGGCCTGACCATCTGCACGGGCGCAGGCTGATGCGACGTCAGACCCGGCCGGGCACTCGCACCAGCAGCATCCCGACCAGACCGGCGGCCAGCACCAGGCAGATACCGGCCAGGCCCGCCCGATCCGTGTCGAAAAGGTCGACGAAGATGAAGAACAACCAGGGCGCCAGCGGGGCGGCAGCCCGGCCGGTCATGGTGTAGAGACCAAAAGCCACGCCTTCATTACCTTTTGCCGTCATCCGCAGCAGTAGGGTGCGCGCCGCCGACTGGGTAGGACCCACGAATAGGCACAGCAACAGCCCGCACACCCAGAACACGACCGGACCGGACAGCGCGATCAACACCGTGGCGATGACGATCAAGGCACTCAAGGACACGACGATCACCGGTTTGGCGCCCAACCGATCATCCAGGCGCCCACCGAGAACCGCGCCCAGCGCAGCCACCGTCGAGGCGATGACCCCGAAGATCAGAACGTCGGCCGGGGAGATGCCGTAGACGCTGACGCCGATGACGGCACCGAACGCGAAGATCCCGGCCAATCCGTCCCGGAATACCGCACTGACCACAAGGTAGTAGACGAAGTTGCGGTCGCGCCGCCACTCGCCGCGCAGGTCGTCCCACAGCCGACGGTAGGCACCGCGGACACCACCGGGAATCCCGAACGGCTCGCGTGGCCCGGCCGCGAGGGAGTGTGCGGTCACCAGCAGTGGCAGGCTGAGAACCGCGAACCAGACGGCAGCCATGATCATCGCTGCCCGGACGTTCCAGCCATCCTCCACCGGCAGCTGCAGCAATCCGCGGGTCGGACCGTCGCCCATGATGAATCCGACATACACCAGCATCAGCAACATGACGCTGCCGCTGTAACCGGCGGCCCAGCCCAGGCCGGAGATCCGCCCGGCGGTGGCCGGTGTGGACAGCTCTCGAAGCATCGCGTTGTAGGGGACGCTGGCCAGATCGCCGCAGGCGGCCGTCAAGGCCAGTAGCGCCAGGCCCGCCGCCAGATATCGCGGGTCCGCCCGGATCAGCACCATCGAGGCGGTGAACGCCACCGCCAGCACCGTCAACACCGTCAGCGCGACTCGCCGGCGATGCGGAACTCCGACCAGGACACCGGTCAACGGGGCCAGCAGGGCGACCGCCAGCCCCGAGATCGTCAGCGCGCGGCCCAGCCAGCTGGCCGGTGAGGTCTCGCCGCCCAGCCCCGCGCCCACCGTCCCGGTCAGGTAAACGGAGAAGACGAAGGTCGCCACGATGGCGTTCATCCCGGTGGAGCCACAGTCCCACAGCGCCCAGGCCGCGACCTTCGACCGAGGCGGCCCCGCATGGACGGTCGGCCGCGGCCTACTCATGCGGGCAACCCTATAGAGCCCCCTACGATGACCGCATGCCGATTCCCGCCCCCTCCCCCGATGGCCGGGCCGTCATCACCGGTGCCTCACAAGGCATCGGTGAGGCCTTGGCCACCGAACTCGCTGCCCGCGGCCATAACCTGATCGTCACGGCCCGGCGCGCCGAGGTGCTCGACGGGCTCGCCTCGCGCCTGCAGGAGCGCTTCGGGGTCACCGTGGAGGTGCGGGCGGTCGACCTGGCCGATCCGGCGCAGCGCGCGGAGTTGGCCGGCGAGTTGGCCCGACGGGATATCTCGATCCTGTGCGCCAATGCGGGTACCGCGACCTTCGGGGCGGTGGCCAAACTCGACCCGGCGGTGGAAAAGGCGCAGGTACAGCTGAATGTGCTGGGTGTGTACGACCTCGTGCTGGCGGTGCTGCCCGGGATGCTGGCCCGCGCCGCCGGCGGAATCCTGATCTCAGGGTCGGCCGCGGGGAACTCCCCGATTCCGAATAACGCCACCTACGCGGCGACTAAGGCGTTCGCCAACACGTTCAGCGAATCGCTCCGCGGCGAGCTCAAGAACTCCGGCGTGCACGTCACGCTGCTGGCACCGGGTCCGGTGCGCACCGAGGTCCCCGATCCTGCCGAGGCGTCCCTGGTGGATCGGCTGATCCCGGACTTCCTGTGGATCTCGGTCGAGCACACCGCGCAGCTGTCGCTGGATGGGCTGGAGCGCAACAAGATGCGCATCGTGCCCGGTGTGACATCCAAGGCGATGTCGGTCGCCAGCGGCTATGCGCCACGGGCGATCGTGACACCGATCGTGGGGGCGGTCTACCGCAAGCTCGGCGGCGACTAACCGGCAGCGAACAAATTCCTGGCCGTCGGCGAGGTCGGCACGTCCTGCGGGTCCGGGTAGGTGCCCAGCGCGCGGTCGGCGACCCCGGGGCTGGTGACGGCGTACCAGTAGTGCTCGTTCTTGAAGTGATGCAGTCGGTGGTTTCGCCAGATCGCTCGGTAGAGAAAGTGTTTGGCCTTGTAATCGGTATGCACGAGGTAATGCGTCCACTCGTAGACCATGCCGATCGCGAAAACCGTCACCAGGAACGTCACGCCCAAACCGGTGCGCGGAATGACGACCAGCCCGACGATCATGGTGGCGACGAACGCACCGATCAACGACTGCATTGGGATGAAGATCAGCGTGACGATGCGCGGATCAACATGGTGCTCGCGGTGTTTACGGCCGAGAACCGGATCGATGGTCAAGCCCAGGATCCGGCGAGGCCGCCAGTGCAGAACAAAGATGTGAATCATCCACTCCACGAACGGAAATACCGCCAGCACCACCAGCGGCAGCACGGCGTCGCTCCAGCGCCAGTCACCGATCGCGATCCGCACGACCACCGCGGCGATCACGGCGCAAGCCAGCAGCCAGGGAGTCGGGTGGCGCCAGAACTCACGTGCCGCCTCGGTCAGCGTCATGCCCCGGCGCTTGGTTCGCGCCTGGTTCCGCACCCGCGTCGGGGGCTGGGTCATGGCTATTCCTCCATTGCGCTCAGCGCCGCGAGCAGCGCGTAGGTGGCGGGCTCGAGAAGTTGACGAGCCGCGGTCTCGGCCGCATCCGGATCACCGGCACCGATCGCACCGGCGAGGGCCCGGTACGCCGCACTGTGTCCGACCTCGGCGGCCATCATGAGAGCCAGGGCCGGCAGTGCCGGCTCGTAGGCGGCCCGCAGCGTGTTGAACATCAGGCGGTAGACGATGGAGTCGGCGCCGTCGACCACGTGATCCCAGAAGGACAGGGCATGGCGCTGCTGTCCGACCGGATCTGAGTCAGCCTCGATATCGCGGATCGACGCCTCGAGCCGCGCCATCAGCGCGGCGGGGCGTCGCCGGGCCGCCAGTTCAGCCACCTTGGGTCCGTTGTGCAGTCGGGCTTCCAGAATGCTGCGGACCACGGATATGTCGAGTTCGCCACCGCGCAGCAACAGCCGCGGCAGCAGATCCAGACCGGCGTGGCGACGGAAGTCCCGCACCGTGGTGGCGTCCCCCTGGCGGACTTCGACCAAGCCGGCCGCGGCGACCCGCTTCAGCGCTTCACGGATCGCCGGGCGAGATACCCCCAGCACCTCCGCCAGACGCCGTTCGCTCGGCAAGGATTCGCCGGGTTGCATCTCCCCGCTGAGGACCTCAGCAAGGATCTGATCGAAGACGTCCTCGGGGACGGAGCGGCGATTGACCGGCTGCAGGGCCATGCCCCGAGCATCACATCCTGCCGGCCATAGGTCAAGTGGTCAGACCAATTGCCCTGTCAGCGCCTCCGGCGCCCCGTGCCGAAAATGCTTCGGGTGACCTCTCTGCCGATCACCGTTCCGGCGGAGCGCAGCGCGCTCTTGAACGCCGGGTTGTCCATCATCTTCTCCAGCATGCTGGGTTCGGCCTTCCGCACCGGCGCGGGCATCGGCGGAACCTCGACACCGATCGGGATCGGCGGCAGATCCATCGGCTCGGCGTCGACCGCGGCCGGCGGGGGCTCCATCTTCGCCGCGAGTAATTCGTAGGCGGACTCGCGGTCCTTCGTCTCCCCGTACTCGGCGAACAGCGGGCTGGCCTTGGCGGCTGCGGTGATCTGCTCCTTGCCGATGGTGTCCATCAGCGACCGCGGCGCGCGCAAGCGGGTCCAGGCCACCGGCGTGGGGGCACCACGCTCAGAGAGCACCGTGACGACGGCCTCGCCGATACCGAGAGCGGTGAGATCCGCCGCCAGGTCATAGAACTCAGTCTTGGGATAGGTGCGCACCGTCTTGGACAACGCCTGCTGGTCGTCCGGGGTGAATGCCCGGAGACCGTGCTGGACCCGCGCGCCAAGCTGGGACAGCACCGCGTTGGGCACGTCGGTGGGCAACTGGGTGCAGAAGAACACACCCACGCCCTTCGACCGGATCAGCTTGACGGTCTGCTCGACCTGGTCGAGGAACGCCTTGGAGGCGCCTTTGAACAGTAGGTGCGCCTCATCGAAGAAGAACGCCAGCTTGGGCTTGTCGACATCACCGACCTCGGGGAGATAACTGAACAGGTCGGCGAGCACCCACATCAGGAAAGTCGTGAACATCACCGGCCGGGAGGCTTGATCGCCGACCTCGAAGAGCGTGATGATGCCGCGGCCGGCGGGGTCAGTGCGCAACAGGTCTTCGGGTTTGAGCTCCGGCTCGCCGAAGAAGGTGTCCCCGCCTTCGGCCTCAAGGTTGATCAGCGCGCGCAGGATCACCCCGGCAGTCCGGCTGGACACCGCCCCGAGGGTCTTCAGCTCCGCCTTGCCCTCGTCGGTGTTGGTCAGGAAAGTGATCAGCGACCGCAGGTCCTTCAGATCCAGCAGCGGCAAACCCTGCTGGTCGGCGTAGTGGAAAATGAGGCCGAGGCTTGACTCCTGGGTCTGGGTGAGGTCCAGCACTTTCGACAGCAGGATCGGCCCGAACGCGGAGATCGTGGCGCGGACCGGCACGCCGAGTCCGCCGGTACCCAGCGACAGGAACGCGACCGGGAACGCTGTTCCCGCCCACTGGTCTCCGGTGTCCCTGGCCCGTTCGTCGATCTTCTCGCCCGGCTTGCCGGGCCGGGACAGACCGGAAAGATCGCCTTTGAAGTCGGCCATCACCACCGGGACTCCGGCAGCGGACAGCTGCTCGGCGATCACCTGCAATGTCTTGGTCTTACCGGTGCCGGTGGCACCGGCGATCAGGCCGTGCCGGTTCATCATCGCCAGCGGGATTCGGACCTGTGCCGTCGGGTCGACCTCGCCGCCCACCAGGACCGAGCCCAACTCCAGGGCCTGCCCGGTGGTGGCGTAGCCGGCGGCGATCTGCTGGGCCGGAGTCTCAGTCGATTCCGTCATGGCGAGCGCCCTTTCCTGGTGTCCGTGGTCTGGCTCTTCGGCCGCTAAGACACTACTTGGTGGGGTGGGCCTACTGTTGAGCGCTGTGCGAGATGAATTGGTGTGGATCGACTGCGAGATGACCGGGCTGGACCTGAGCTCCGACCGGCTCATCGAGATCGCGGCGCTGGTGACCGATGCCGACCTGAATGTGCTCGGCGGGGGGATCGACGTGGTGATCCACGCCGCGGACGAGGACCTGGACGGAATGATCGACGTCGTCGCCCGCATGCACGGCAGCTCCGGACTCACCGAAGAGGTCCGCGCCTCGACTGTCGACCTCGCTGCCGCCGAGGAGATGGTGCTGGACTACATCCGCAGCCACGTCAAGGCGCCCAAGACCGCTCCCCTGGCCGGGAATTCGATCGCCACCGACCGCGGTTTCCTCGCGCGCGACATGCCGACTCTGGACGATTACCTGCACTATCGGATGATCGACGTCAGCTCCATCAAGGAACTGTGCCGCCGCTGGTATCCGCGGATCTACTACGGACAGCCGGATAAGGGCCTCGCGCACCGCGCCCTGGCCGACATCGAGGAGTCGATCCGCGAACTGCAGTACTACCGCCGGACGGCCTTCGTTCCGCCACCGGGCCCCTCCAGCGGCGATATCGCCGCGGCGGTGGCGGCACTGGACGGGCAGGCTGGGCCGAGCCGGGATACCGATTCGGCTGCGGAGACCGAAAGCCGCTAGAATCAGGCGGCCGCGACGCGCGGCGATGGTGGCTGTAGTTCAGTTGGTAGAGCACCAGGTTGTGATCCTGGATGTCGCGGGTTCGAGCCCCGTCAGCCACCCGGTAGGTCAGGGGCCTCTCCGAGGCCCCTGACTCATTTCCGGTGCACCACCGGCACGTGTCCGCGGATGCCCCTCGGGGGTCGCCGACGCCGGGCCCAGTCAGGCGCTGGCGTTGCCGGCCTTCCACTGTGACCACGGGATGTTCCAGTCGCCGAGCCCCTCGAAGCCGGGCAGCGTCGAACCGACGGTGCCGACCACCTCGACGATATCGCCGCGTTTGGTGTTGTTGTAGAACCATTGCGCGTTCGCCGGGCTGACGTTGAGGCAGCCGTGGCTGACATTGGCGCTACCCTGCGAGCCCACCGACCACGGCGCCGAGTGCACATAGATCCCGCTATAGGACATCTGGGTGGCCCAGTCGACCTCGAGCCGATATCCCTCCGGTGAGTTGGTCGGAACGCCGTAGGTCGACGAGTCCATGATCAGCTCCCGGTAACGGTCACCGATGGTGTACACGCCGTTGGGTGTCGGGGTGCTGTTCTTGCCCATCGAAATCGGCATCGTCTTGACCACTTCGCCATTGCGCCGGACGGTCAGCATCTTGGCGCTGTCATCGGCCGTCGCGACCACCCGGTCACCGATGCTGTAGGTGCTTTCGGCGCTGTCCTGGCCGAACAGGCCCTCGCCCAAATCGACACCGAAGGTGTCCACCTTGACCGTCACCGAGGTTCCCGGCTCCCAGAAGTTCTGCGGGCGCCAGCGGACCTCACGGTTGCTCAGCCAGTAGAAAGCCCCTTCGACGGGCGGGCTGGTGGTGACGGTGATCGCCTTCTCCGCGGCCAGCCGGTCGGGAATGTTCTCGTCGAATCGCACCGCTATCGGCTGACCGACGCCGACGACACTCCCGTCGCCCGGCGACAGGTACGGCATGGTCAGATTGGCGGGCGAATGCGATTCGAAGCCCATCACCTCGGTGACGATGCCGCCCAGGCCCAGCGACTGCGCGGTGATGGTGTAGTGCTGGTTGTACCCGAGCGGATCGGTGGCCGACCAGCTCAGACCGTCCGGGCTGAGGCGTCCCTCGACCTGCTCACCGTCGCCGTCGACCATCGACACCGTGCCGAGCACGCCACCCTGGACGTTGAGCGACACCGGCTGATCCACGGGCACCCCGACGGCGCCGTTGTTCACGCTCGCGGTGAGGCTGGGGACAAGGAGGTCGCTGTACGGGGTCCCCTTCGCAGCCAGCGCCTCAGGTCCGGAATCGCCCTGGCCGCAGCCGCTGATACCCACCAGCAGCGCGGGAACCATCAGGAGCAGGGCCAGCCAGGAACGAGGGCGCGCATGAGCAGCCGCTCCGACGTTTCGCATACCGGATATCCTAAGGTGAGCCACAGACAGCGCGCGAGTTCCCAGCTCAGAGATGGTGCCAATCGGATTTCACCTCAGCCGCGCCAGCCTGTTATTGTCGCTGGCACGCGCCGTTAGCTCAGTTGGTAGAGCAGCTGACTCTTAATCAGCGGGTCCGGGGTTCGAAACCCTGACGGCGCACCGTAGAAATCCCAACCCGGTTGCGGTGAAACCCGTCTCAGTGCCGGATCGCCCGCACCACGATCACCACGGTGACTGCCCCGGCCCCGGCGAGGGTGGCCGCCACCGCGGGTTTCTTGAGGAAGCGCAGCACCACGGCCTTGAGATCATCGGCGAGCCGCTGGGGGTTGGCCCGCTCCGCCAACGAGTCGACCGTCAACGCCAGGCTGTCGCGCGCCGTGGCGATCTCCTGTTTGATGGATTCGGGATCCCGATCCGCCACTTGTTGTCCTCGCTTCCGCCCTGAAGATGAGAGCCGCACTGCGGCACTACCCTAGATCAGCATCGGGCCCGCGATGGTCAAAGGGCGGGCACCGGCCGACCGAAGGGATGCGAACGTGACCGACACCGTACGACTGGAAGCCGGCGATAAGGCACCAGCCTTCAGCCTGCCCGATGCCGACGGGAACACCGTCAAGCTCGCCGATTTCAAAGGCCGCAAGGTCGTCGTCTACTTCTACCCGGCTGCGTCCACGCCCGGGTGCACGAAACAGGCCTGCAGTTTCCGCGATCATCTCGCCGATCTCAACGACGCCGGTATTGACGTGATAGGCATCTCACCGGACAAGCCGGAGAAGCTGGCCAAATTCCGCGACGCCGAGGCCCTGACCTTCCCGCTGCTGTCGGACCCGGACAAGAAGGTGCTCACGGCGTGGAGCGCTTTCGGGGAGAAGAAGATGTACGGCAAGACGGTGCATGGCGTGATTCGCTCGACGTTCCTGGTCGACGAAAAGGGCACGATCGCGGTGGCCCAGTACAACGTCAAAGCGGCCAGTACGGCAACACAGATTCAGAAGATGATCGACGCCAAGGCATGAGCACAGGGGGGGGGCAACCTTCCGTCATCGGCATCGGGTGAAGAGTCGAATCTCCAGGGGGCCAGGGTGAAACTGCAGTCTCCGCCTCGTAGTGCCGTATCGGACGCGCCCATCGAGCCGCTCTCGAAGGACGTGCAGCCCGCGGGAGCGGAGACGGCGTTGGTCCGGCGCGGAAGAATCGCGGCCTGGCTCGTCATCGCCGTGGCCGGCCTCACATGGACCGGATGGGCGATCGATGTCAGCATCCTGACCCGGATCAATCCGGAATGGCCGCCGATGACACCGTGGACTGCGCTCTGGCTGGCTGCGCTGGCAGTCGCGATCCTCCTGCAATCCGGCAGCCCCTCGCCCGGTCGCACCCGCGCCGGTCGCGGCGTGGCCGCGGTCGTCGGAACCATGACCGTCGTCGTGCTGAGCGAGTACCTGACCGCTCACTCATTCGGGGCGGATCAGTTGTGGTTTCGGGACTCGGTAGCTGTGCTGCCATCGGCCTGGCCCGGTCGCCCGAGTCCGCAAACAGCCTTGGCGACGCTGTTCCTCTCCATCGCGGTCGTGCTGCCGCGCACCGGTCGCCGGTGGATCGGGGCGATCCGGACGGCCTGCCTGGTGGCGTCGATGGCCGTGGCAGGCCTGGCCCTGGTGGCGTACGGTTTCGAGGCGACCGCCCTGGTCGAAGCCGATCAGTCCACCGGGATCGCCCTACCGACCGCATTGGCTCTGGTTTTTCTCGGCGCGGCGGC
>JAHZJY010000045.1 GCA_022600695.1 Actinomycetes bacterium
ATCTCGGTGACGAACCCGGACGGCCGGCCCGCGGTTCGTATCTGAGCCGGGATGCCCGCGCGTCGATCTCGATGGGCCTGGTGTCGGTGGCGACGATGGGTGCGTGGAAATTCCTGGGCCTGCTCGGGTATGCCGCGCTCTACGCCTATGTCGCGCCCTGGCAGCTGTCGGCCCGGCACTGGTACACCTGGGTGATCGCCCTGGTCGGGGTCGACGTCCTGTTCTACGCCTATCATCGACTGGCCCACCGGGTTCGGTTGATCTGGGCCACCCACCAGGCGCATCACTCCAGCCGCTACTTCAACTTCGCCACCGCGTTGCGGCAGAAGTGGAATAACAGCGGCGAGTTGATCATGTGGCTGCCGCTGCCGCTGTTTGGTGTTCCGCCCTGGCTGGTGTTCACCAGCTTCTCGATCAGCCTGGTCTACCAGTTCTGGATCCATACCGAGCGGATCGGCACCCTGTGGCGGCCGTTCGAGTTCTTCTTCAACACCCCATCGCACCATCGGGTACACCACGGCACCGACCCGGAGTACCTCGACAAGAACTACGGCGGCATTCTCATCGTCTGGGACCGGATCTTCGGCACCTTCCAGCCGGAGTCGTTCCGGCCGCACTACGGTTTGACCAAGCCGGTAGACACGTTCAACATCTGGACTCTGGAAACCCACGAGTACGTTGCGATCGCGCGTGATGTCCGGTCCGCCACCGGATGGCGGGACACAGTCGGATACATCCTCGGCCCGCCCGGCTGGGAACCGGCCGGGGCCCGGACGGCAGCCGGGGCAGGGGCCACGACAGCGGTCGGAGCGGAAGGACGAGGATAGGGATATGGACGTCGAGGAAACGCTGCTGCCCGGTGTCGGTTTGCGCTACGAGTTCGACAACTGCGACGGGGAGCGGGTTGCGGTGGTGGCCTACCGGGGCGGCGATTTCGAGGTCTTCCTGTGCAATGCTGGCGACCCGGACAAGGCCCAGCGGCTGTTCCGGCTCCGGGAGCGCGAAGCCGATGCGCTGGCCCAGATTCTGGGCGCACCCCGAATGGTCGAGAGTTACGTCGATCTGACCAAGGAGGTGCCGGGTCTGGAGGCCGGACAGATCGAGATCGGGGCCGATTCGCCCTATGTCGGGCGCCCACTGGGGGACACGAAGGCCCGCACCCGGACCGCCGCGTCGATCGTCGCGATCGTGCGGGACGAGCAGGTGCTGGCCTCTCCCGGTCCTGCCGAGGAGTTGCACGCCCAGGATGTGCTCGTGGTGATCGGCACCGCGGACGGTATCGCCGCCGTCCGGCAGCTGGTCGACCAGGGCTGACCAGGTGTCCATCTCGGCGCCGCTGCTCTTCGAGCTCGGTGCCATTCTCGTTGCGCTCACCGTGCTGGGATCGCTGGCGCGGCGCTTCGGGCTCTCGCCCATCCCGCTGTACCTGCTGACCGGGTTGTTCCTGGGCACCGGGGGCATTGCCGACGTTCCCGCCGCCACCGGCTTCGTGGAGACCGGGGCCTCGATCGGGGTGGTGCTGCTGCTGCTGACCCTGGGAGTGGAGTTCTCGGTCAGCGAGTTCTCCGAATCCTTGCGCCGCCATCTTCCGTCGGCGGGGGTGGATCTGGTCCTCAACGCCATTCCGGGGGCGGTGGCCGGCTGGCTGCTCGGCCTGGACGTCGTGGGGATCGTGGCCTTGGCCGGTATCACCTACATCTCGTCATCGGGGGTGATCGCCCGGCTGCTGGGCGACCTGGACCGGCTGGGCAACCGGGAGACGCCGGCGGTGCTGTCGGTGCTCGTGCTCGAGGACTTCGCCATGGCCGCCTACCTCCCGGTGCTGACGGTGCTGGCCTCCGGCGGGACCCTGGTGCAAGCCGTTGTGTGGACGGCGGTTGCGCTGGGAGCGCTGGGTATGGCATTCGTGGTGTCCTTCCGGTGGGGCCACCACGTCGGCCGGGTGATCGGACATCCCGAGGATGAGCAGTTGCTATTGCGCGTCCTCGGCCTGACCCTGATCGTGGCGGCCGTCGCCGAACACCTGCACGCCTCGGCGGCCGTCGGGGCCTTCCTGGTCGGTCTCACGCTCACCGGGCCGACCGCGGACCGGGCCCGGATGGTGCTCAACCCGCTGCGCGATCTGTTCGCTGCGGTGTTCTTCGTGGCGATCGGACTGACCGTCGACCCCTCCGACCTGCTCCCGATGCTGCCGGTCGCGCTCGCGTTGGCCGCGGTGACCGCAGTGACAAAGATCATCTCCGGGGCCTACGCCGCCCGCCGCGAGGGCGCCGCCCGCCGCGGCCAGATGCGGGCCGGCACCGCGCTGATCGCGCGCGGCGAGTTCTCCCTGGTGATCATCGGGCTCGCCGGGGCCAGCGTGAGCGCGCTCAGTGCCGTCGCGACGCCCTACGTTTTCATCCTGGCGATCGTCGGACCGGTACTGGCCCGCTTCGCCAAGTGAACCTGGCAGCATGCAGGGCATGCAGACCGTGTTCGACCGTGCCGTCGACCAGCGCCTGATCACCA
>JAHZJY010000337.1 GCA_022600695.1 Actinomycetes bacterium
CAGGTCGGTGATGAATCCGGGATCGACACCGTTGATGTAGATACTCGAATTACCCTGCCGGGCAGCCAGTTCCAGCGGTTCTATGTACCTGTCCGGGATCACCTGCCAGGGGAATTGCAGAATCCCGGGGGCCGAGCCCACCACGTTGATCCCAGCCGCCAGGATTCGCCCGACCGCACGCATGGCGTCCGGCATCCGGGTGTCGCCCATGGCGCAGTACACCGCGCATTCCGGTTCTGTCGCCAGCACCGCTTCGAGGTCGTCGGTGGCGGTGATCCCGGTGGCGATGTCCACCCCCGCCAGTTCGCCGGCGTCCTTGCCGACTTTTTCCGGTGTGGACACACACAAACCGGTCAGCGCGAAGGCGGGATTCTCGATCAACTCACCCAGTGCGAGACGGCCGACGTTCCCGGTTGCGATGTGCGCGACACGAATTGCCATGGGCCCAGTATGGGCAGCCGGGGCCAGAACTGGAACAGGTTCCAGTAGCCTCACCGCCCATGGGACGCGTAGATGACAAAGTGGCTTTGATCACCGGCGGGGCAGGCGCCCGGGGAATGGGGGCCGCCGGAGCCCGCATGCTGGTCGCAGAGGGCGCCAAGGTGGTGATCGGCGATATCCTCGACGACCAGGGTGCGGCGCTGGCCGAGGAGTTGGGCGAGAGTGCCCGCTACGTACACCTCGATGTGACCAGCGCCGAGGATTGGGCGGCCGCCGTGGAGACCGCGGGGCGGGCTTTCGGGAAGCTCGACGTCCTGGTGAACAATGCCGGCGTCGTCCAGGTCGCGCCGCTGAGAACGGCGGATATCTCACGCTGGCAGAAGGTGCTCGACGTCAACCTCACCGGGGCGATGCGGGGTATCCAGGCGGTGATCGATCCGATGATCGCCGCCGGCGGCGGTTCGATCATCAACATCTCCTCCATTGAGGGCATGCGTGGCGCGACATGGGCGCACAGCTACGTCGCCTCGAAATGGGGACTGCGCGGACTCACCAAGTCCGCGGCACTGGAACTGGCACCGGAGAAGATCCGGGTGAACTCGATCCATCCGGGTTTCATCCGCACCGCGATGACCAAGCATCTGCCCGACGACATCGTGACGGCGCCGATGGGCCGGGCCGGGACGCCGGAGGAAGTGGCCACCTTCATGGTGTTCCTGGCCAGCGACGAGTCGTCATTCTCGACAGGATCGGAGTATGTGGTGGACGGCGGGCTGATCACCGACGTCCCGCACCGCGCCATCTGATCCCCACCGTCACCGTCACCGTCGGCGACCGCGCAGCGCCACGGTGCTGAACGCCGCCCCGAGAGCGGCCCGCCCCATGGCGGGCAGATGCCCGAGCGCGTCAGCGGGCCCGCGCTGGCCGGGCGTGGTGACGTGCAGCACCGGCCAGCCCTCGTGTACGGCCAGGCTCTGCAGCCCGGGCCGGGGGTTGACCGGCCTGGGGTGCCCGACCAATTTCATCAGCGCGGCATCCTCGTCTCCGTCGGCGTAGAAATAGCTCTGCCGCAAATCCACACCGTGTTCATCGCAGAACCGTTGTACCGCAGCGGCTTTCTGCCGCCCCCAGACGATCGGGCGGGTGATCCGGCCGGTCAGTAGCCCGTCAGAGTCCAGCTCGAAGGTGTTGCAGACGAGGGCGGGGATGTCGAGAGCCCGGGCCACCGGTTCGGCGTGGATGGTCAGCGCCGACGAACTCATCACCAGGGTGTGGCCGCGGCCGCGATGGGCCTCGACGATCTGCCGCATCAACGGATAGACCTTCTGCGCCACCTGCTCGGTGAAGACCCGCTCGCCGACCGCGTCGAGTTCGTCCAGCGGCTCACCGCGCAGGTAGCCCGCCGCGCGAACCAGCAGTCGTTCGAACTGCATCCGGCCCAGCTTGTAGCGCAGCGAGGCCTCGATGACGCCGAGCACCTCCCCGACGCGGGCCTGTCCGCGGCGGAGTCGATCGCTGGCGTGGGCCGCCGCGGTGAACCCCGCGACCAGGGTGCCGTCGAGGTCGAAGAAGGCGCCGACGGCCGGACCGGACGGGCTGGCCGCGATCTGGGCCAGCGGGTCGGGTGTGGGGGTCATATCGCCCGGCCTCCGGCCGCCGGGTTGGTCCCCCCGGCCTCCAGGGCCTCTTCATAGGCACCCTCGTCGCGGCCGAGTGCGACGGTGGCGGCGGCCATCGCGGCGAGCGTGATCCCCAGGATGACGGCCGTCGGCGGGTTGGTGGTGAGGTTTTCGCCGAAGATGACCTGACCGAGCAGGACGGCCACGACCGGCTCGAGAACCAGCATCGCCGGAACCGAGGCCCGCAGCGAGCCGGCATGAAACGCTGACTGCTGCAACAGGGTGGCGACCACTCCGACCAGGGCCAGGACGTAGCCGACCGGCGATGTGAGAAGCCTCACCGCATGGCCCTCGGTTACGGCGTTCATGACGATCTTGGTCAGCACCGCCACCACGCCGAAGAGCACGCCCACCACGCTGCCCAGCAACAGTGCCCGCCGCCAGCCGGTCAGCCGGATGGCCAACGGAACGATGCCGACGGCGATCGCGAGAGCAACCGCGGCAACCACCACGGCCGGCTTTTCGGACCCCAGGTAGTCGCCGGGGGTGGCCCGGGCCAGACCGACGAATACCGCCAGGGCCAGTGTGAGAACCAGCGCCCAGGCCCATTCGGCACGGCTGACCCTTCGTCCGGCCAGTCGCGCGCTGAGCGGCAGCGCGAACAGCAGTGCCGACACGAGCAGCGGGGCGACCAGCAGCAGCGAACCGAAAGCCAGCGCGACCGCCTGGAACAGGTAGCCGGTGACGGCAGCTCCGGTTCCGGCCCACCACAGCGGGCGGCGCAGCAGTGTAGCCACCATCACGGTGCTGACGCCCTGGTCCGGCGGTACATCCATGGTGGCCCGCTGACGGATCACGATCCCGATCGCGAGGAACACGGCACTGGCCAGGGCCGCGGCCACGGCCATGGCGTGCTCCAGCAAAGTCGGTGTCCCTTCGGCGCGTGGGCGGCTCGTGGCCCGGATCGGATGCTCCGATGCCGCCGCTATCGAATGTAGGCGACAGCGGTGGCGTGGTGGGCGCCCTTGTGGCGGAGAAGTGACCCCGCGCCGTCCGGCGCTCCTGTAACCCGGCGCCGTCCGGCGTTAGGCTGATCCAATGACCAATCAGGACCGTGCCGTCACGCGACGCGCCATCGCCGATGCCTTGCTGACCGCGCTGGAGCGGCGCCATGAAGTTCTCGACGCGATCGTCGAATCCGACAACCGGGAATCGGCGGTGGCTGCCGTCACCGAACTGCTCGGGAAGTCCCGGGTCGGCGCGGAGGCGGTGATGGGGATGTCCTTCGACCAGCTCACCAAGGAGTCGCGGCGGCGGATCGCCGCGGAACTCGATGACCTGAACAGCCAGTTGAGCTTCACCGTGTCCGAGCGCCCCGCCAGTGCGGACGACAGCCTGCGGTTGCGGGCTTTCGCCGACGAATCCGATCTCGATATCGTCGCCGCCCGCACCGAGGAGGTGGGTGCGGCCGGTGACGGCTCCGGCTCCCCGGCGGGCAGTCTGGAGGACGAGATCCGCTCCGCGCGAAATCGCCTCAAGGCCGAGGAGGCGGCCTGGTTCGTC
>JAHZJY010000338.1 GCA_022600695.1 Actinomycetes bacterium
ACCAGGACGATGACGAGCAGTACGAATACCACCGGGGGCAGTGCCACCGTGGAGATCTCGCGTACGTAGGACAGTTGATTGCTGCCCGGGGTGAGCCCGTCGGCATTGGCGAACTGCAGCACCAGCACGCCGAACAGCAGCGCCGCGGTGATCTGACCGACGGTTTTGGCGGTCTTGTTCAAACCGAGGTTGCGGGATCGGCGGATCTTGATCAGGTCGTCGAGGAAACCCACCCCGCCCAGGGCTGTGGCCAGGCCCAGCACCAGCAGCCCCGACGCCGACGGGCCGACCCCGTCTACCGCCAGACCCACCAGGTGGGCACCGAAATACCCGGCCCAGATGCCGGCCAGGATCGCCACCCCGCCCATCGACGGGGTACCGCGTTTGGCCTGGTGGCTGGGCGGGCCGTCGGCGCGGATCTCATGACCGAAGCCCTGCCGGGTGAAAAGCCGGATCAGCGCCGGAGTCAGCAGGATCGACACGGTCAGCGCGATACCGACCGCGATGAGAATCTGTCTCACGAATATCCCGCCTGGTCGGCCAGCCCGTCAGCCACCGCACCGAGTCCGGCCGCGTTGGACGCCTTGACCAGCACCACGTCACCGGGCCCGATTTCGGCCCGCAGCAACTCCAGCGCGGCGTCGGCGTCGGGCACCATGGTCGACTCCGCACCCCAGGACCCCTCCATCACCGCCCCGTGATGCATGGCGCTCATAGGCCTCCCGGTTCCGACGACGACGAGCCGACTGATATCTAAGCGCACCGCGAGCCGGCCGACGCGATCGTGCTCGATTACCGACTCCTGCCCCAGCTCAGCCATCTCGCCGAGCACCGCCCAGCTGCGATGCCCGCCGCTGCGGGCCATCACCGCGAGGGCCTGCAGTCCGGCCCGCACCGAGTCGGGGTTGGCGTTATAGGCATCGTTGATGATCGTCACCCCGTCGGACCGGGTCCGGACCTCCATCCGGTGCCGGGACGCCGGCGTAGCGGCGGCCAGCGCGGCAGCCACCTGCGGCAGGCTCGCTCCGCATTCCAACGCGACCGCCGCCGCGCTGAGAGCGTTGCCCACCTGATGCTCACCGTGCACCGCGAGCCGGACCGCCACCACACCGTCGGGCGTATGCATGGTGAAACTCGGTCGGGCCAGCCCGTCGAGAACGACGTCGTCGGCCCTGATATCGGCGGTCCGGGCCCGCCCGACGGTCACCACCCGCGCCGAGGTCTGGGCCGCCATCGCCAAAACCACCGGATCGTCGGCGTTGAGAATCGCCACCCCGGAAGCCGGAACAGCTTGTACCAGTTCAGCTTTCGTGCTCGCAATAATCTCCCGCGAACCAAACTCCCCCAGGTGTGCGGTGCCGACGTTCAGCACCGTGGCGATAGACGGCGATGCGATCGAGGCCAGCGCGGCGATGTTTCCGGGATGGCGCGCCGACATCTCCAGCACCAGGAAATCGGTGCTCTCAGTTGCCTGCAGCACCGTCCACGGGAGACCCAGTTCGTTGTTGAACGACCCGGGCGGGGCCACCACCTCGCCGAGTGGCCGCAGCACGGCGGCGATCAGATCCTTGGTGGAGGTCTTCCCCGAGGAACCGGTGATGCCGATGGTCCGCAGGCCGCGCGCCGCGAGGTCGGCGGCGACCGCGGCGGCGAGCCTGGCCAGCGCGGCCAACACCGCCGCGCCGGAACCGTCTGCGTCATGCTCGAGCACGCCGGCGTGCGCGTCTGCCGCCGTCGCCGGCGGGACGATCACGGCCGGCACCCCGACGGGCCGGGCGGCGAGCACCGCCACCGCCCCCGCCGCAACGGCGGCCCGGGCGAAGTCATGACCGTCGGACCGGGCCCCGGGGAGCGCCAGGAACAACCCGCCGGGGCGCAGCGCCCGGGAGTCGAACTCCACCGTCGCGGTGACATGGGTCGTCTGCGCCTCGGCCTGGCTGATATCGGAGAGCCGCCCGCCGACGATCTGGGCGATCCGCGCCACTGTCAGATCGATCAACGCTTCTCCTCCAACGCCAGGGCCAATTCGTCGCGATCATCGAACGGGCTGGTCCGCCCGCCCCCGGTCTGACCGGTCTCGTGCCCCTTGCCGGCAATCACCACCACGTCACCCCGGCGGGCCCAGCCGACCGCGTGGGCGATCGCGGCCCTCCGGTCGCTGATCTCCAGCACCTCACCGGTGGTGCGCGTGGCGCGCGGGCGCGCCGCGCCGGCCAGGATCGCCGCCCGGATCGCCGCCGGATCCTCGTCCCGGGGGTTGTCATCGGTGACAACAACCAGATCGGCCAGTTCGGCAGCGACCCGGCCCATCGTCTCTCGTTTACCCGGATCGCGGTTTCCACCCGCGCCGAAGACCACCGCCAACCGCCCGTCCTGCCGTCGCAGGGTCTCCAGGACGGCCCGCAGCGCGCCGGGTTTGTGCGCGTAATCGACAACGGCCAGGAAGTCCTGACCGCGGTCGACCAACTCAAGACGGCCCGGCACGGCTGCCGTCCGCAGCCCCGGCGACGCCTGCTCGGGCGACACTCCGATACCGTCCAGCATCGCCAGCGCCAGCAGCGCATTGGCGAGGTTGTAGCGGCCGGGCAGCCCGATCCGGAGCCG
>JAHZJY010000339.1 GCA_022600695.1 Actinomycetes bacterium
GGCGGACACCGACCAGACCTGCCCGCCGGGCCAGGTGGAGGACACCCTGACCCCCGGCTTCCAGTGTGTTTCGGGGTGCCCGTCGGGCACGCTCCTCGATGCGGTCAGTGGCTCGTGCGTGGCCGCGCCCGGGGTGCCGCCACCGCCGCTGCCCTGATCCCGGGCGATCCTCCACTCCGGCAGGATCGCCCTGCTCACGGGTGCCGACCGGCGGCCTACGGGGCACTGCCGGGGCCGGATCGAATCAGGGTTTTGCCATCCCCCGCATCGGGCCGGTGAGCGTTTCATAGACTCAAACCATGGCAGGCCTGCATAAATCCCAAGAACAGCTCGATATCGGCAAGATCGAGAACCGCGCGGCATCGGTGCCCAGAATGTTCGTCGACCGAGTCGCCGCCACCCCGAACGCCGAGGCGTTCCGGTATCCCGGCGACAGCGGGTGGACCAGCGTCACCTGGCAGCAGGTCGGCGACCGGGTGGAGCTCATTGCCGCCGGTCTGATCGCGCTGGGCATCAACCCCGAGGATCGGGTAGCGCTGGCATCGGGTACCCGCTACGAGTGGGTTGTGGTCGACTTCGGCATTCTGGCGGCCGGCGCGGCCACCACCACGGTGTATCCGACAACCAAGGCCGAGGACGTCGCCTACATCGTGGCCAACTCGGGAAGCCGGATCGTCATTGCCGAGGACCGGCAGCAGCTGGACAAGCTGGTGGCCAGCCGCGCCGATCTGCCGGCCGTGGAGAAGGTCATCCTGATCGAAGGTGCTGCCGACGACGGCGACTGGGTGATGGGCCTGGATGACCTTGAACAGCTCGGCAAGCAGCTGCTGGCCGACTCGCCAAGCACGGTCAGCGACCGGATCGATGCCATCCGGCCCGACCAGCTGGCAACCCTGATCTACACCTCCGGGACCACCGGACGGCCGAAGGGGGTGCGGCTGGTCCAGCAGTCCTGGACCTACACCGCGGCTGCCATGGACTCACTCGGGGTCCTCAGCGAGAAGGATCTGAATTACTTGTGGTTGCCCCTGTCGCATGCGTTCGGCAAGGTGATGTTGGCCCTGCCGCTGGCGATCGGGTTCCCCACGGTGATCGACGGCCGGGTCGACAAAATCGTGGAGAACCTGGCGATCATCCGGCCCACGATCATGGGTGCGGTCCCACGCATTTTCGAGAAGGTGCACAGCCGCATCAACGAAATGATGGTTCAGGAGGGCGGCGTCAAGAAGAAGTTGTTCGACTGGGCTATCGACGTCGGAATGCAGGTGTCGCGGGCCAAGCAGGCCGGTGATCGGCCCTCGACACTGCTGTCGGCGCAGTACGGGCTCGCCGACAAACTGGTGTTGAGCAAGATCCGGGAGCGCTTCGGCGGCCGCCTGCGGTTCTTCATCTCGGGTTCGGCGGCCCTTGACCGCGACATCGCCCAGTGGTTCGACGCGATCGGGGTGGTGGTGTTGGAGGGTTACGGGCTCACCGAGACATCAGCGGCGTCATCCCTCAACCGGCCGCTGGCTTACCGGTTCGGCACCGTCGGCTGGACTCTTCCGCAGACCGAGGTCACGATCGCCGAGGACGGCGAGATCCTGCTCAAGGGCCCGGGCATCATGAACGGATACCACGACCTGCCGGAGGCCACCGCCGAGGCGATCGACGCCCAGGGGTGGTTTCACACCGGGGATATCGGCGAGCTTGACGCTGAGGGCTTCCTGCGGATCACCGACCGCAAGAAGGACATGTTCAAGACCTCTCAGGGCAAGTACGTCGCGCCGTCGGCGATCTCCGCACAGTTCAAGGGGATCTGCCCGTTTGCCAGCGAGATCATCGTCTATGGGGAGGGCAAACCGTACTGTGTCGCGCTGGTCACCCTTGATGCCGACGGTATCCGGGACTGGGCCGCGGGCAACGGACTGGAGGACAAGACGTTCAGCGAGATCGCCCGCGACCCGAAGACCCGCGAGGCGGTCACCGGCTACGTGGATGACCTCAACAAGCACCTCAATCGCTGGGAGCAGATCAAGCAGTTCGCGATCATCGATCGTGAGCTGACCGTCGAGTCGGGCGATCTGACCCCGAGCCTGAAGCTCAAGCGAAAGGTCGTCGTGGACAACTTTCACGAAAAGATCGACGCGCTGTACGCCTGAGCCGGCCACGTCGGCACGACGAGCTGTCGGGTGCTGAGAGGGATTGACGTTTCGGACGGTCTGCCGATTGGCGGCTGAACCAGGGGCGGCAACGTTTCGATACCGGTTGACGATATGGGTAGTAGTCGTGGTGCGATCGGGAAGAGGGACAGCGCGGTGAGACTAAAGATTAAACGGTGGCCCGGCCTCGGGTGCGGGTTGGTGGGGGCGGCGGCCGTGCTGTTTGCGGCCGTGGCACAGGCCGAGGCTCCGGTCCCCGCGACCGGCTCGCCCTGTGCGGTCGAACTGGCCGCCACCATGACCATATTGCCCGACGAGCGCACCTATGTGCGGTGCGAGGAGCAGTCCGGTGCCGGCTACGAGTGGATGCCGGTTCAAACTCCGTTCGAACCAAACGATCGGTGGCTCAGCTACGGTCCGGCGATCACCCTGCACGGACAGGGGATGAGGAACCCGAATCTGACCTCCGGTAGCTGGATCGCCACCCCGCAGAACTCGGAGACCACCTGCCGGGCAACGCAGACGACGGTTGTGGAGGCGGGTGTCCTCGCCCAACCGGAGTTAACCGAAGGCGAGGAGGGTCGGCCACTGTCCCTGCAGATGCAGCCCAGGCTGTTCTATGTCGAACTTGCGGGCAACTGCCTGTGGGTTGAACAGTAACGACCGACTGGCGGAAGCCCCGTGCGCGTTGCCTGGGCCCACAGGGTCGACCCGTCGAGCACGGGGGGTTGGCTCGACGGGCCGACCGGCCAATTGTCGTTCAAACGGACTACAGATGCGGGATTTCCCGTGCCGTGTCCGGTTACCCGCCGGTGACGACGTTTCCAGGCAGTGCTGTCGGTGCCGCGGGCGCCACGACCGACGGGGTGAAGGAGTTGGGGCCGCCCGGAGTGAGGGTTGTGGCTTTTTCGGTGGGGGAGGGGGGTTGGCCGGTCGGTGACGGCGCCGGTGAACTGGCCGACGGCGCCGGTGAACTGGCCGACGGCGCCGGTGAACTGGCCGACGGCGATGGCGCACC
>JAHZJY010000340.1 GCA_022600695.1 Actinomycetes bacterium
CCGCGAGTGGGGTGAGTTCGGTCTCCTCGAGTATCTGGAGACCAAGGGGATCATCGGGTACGAGGCGCCGGATTCGGACGACTGAGCGGATGCGGGTTCTGGTTCAGCGGGTCACCTCCGCCGCGGTGTCGGTGCAGGGTCAGGTGATCGGCGGCATCGAACCGCGCGGGCAGGGACTGGTCGCCCTGGTCGGCATCACCCACCACGACGATGCCGACATCTGCCGGCGGATGGCCGAGAAGCTGTGGCAGCTGAGGATTCTGGATCAGCAGAAGTCCGCCTCCGATACCGGGGCACCGATCCTGGTGGTCAGCCAATTCACCCTCTATGCGAACACTGCGAAGGGCCGACGCCCGTCGTGGAACGCCGCCGCGCCGGCGGCGTTCGCGGAGCCACTGGTGGATATCTTCGCCGCGGAGTTGCGGGCGCTGGGTGCGCAGGTTCAGGCCGGGTCTTTCGGTGCCCACATGCAGGTGGAGTTGGTCAATGACGGACCGGTCACCGTGCTGCTGGAGTTGTAGTCCTTCCCGCGAGCAGACACAAAATCGCACCTGGAGGAACCGATTCGTGCGACTTTGTGTCTGCTCGCGGGCTGGATGCGGCGACGAGACCGACGTGATTTGTTATCGTTCCGCGCTCCGGCATCAGCCCTTGTCATGGGACAGTAAACCCTTATGCACACGCACAACTTCGTCTCCTATGAGGAATTCGGCCGCCGGTTCTTCGAGGAGGCGGTCACCGAGGAGCGTGTGGCAGCGGCGTTCGCCGAGATCGCGGGCGGCGATATCCAAATGGGCCCGATGTCCCAGGGGCCGGCCGGGTTGGCGAAGGTGACGGCAAAGGTCAAGATTCAGCAGCCGCAGGTCCGGCGCACCCTTGGCGACACCATCACCTTCGCGGTCCGCATCCCGCTTCTCATCGAATTGATCGTGGATCTTCGATTGGACAAACAACGGTTCCTCGTCGACGGCGATATCGCCCTGCGGGCCACCGCCCGGGCAGCCGAGCCACTGCTGATCGTCATCGACGTAGCCAAGCCGCGGCCGTCCGATATCGCGGTGCATGTGACCTCGAAATCGCTACGCGGGGAGATCGTCCGGCTCATCGGTGGGGTGGACACCGAGATCCGTCGCTTCGTCGCGGCCTATGTCGCCGAGGAGGTCGACAGTCCGGCATCCGAGCAGGCGAAGGTCATCGACGTCTCCACCCAGGTGGCCAGCGCCTGGGATGCCGGCTGAGAGTCACAATTCCAGGCTCAGGTGAGCGCCCGCGGGGGCCCGCGACACGCAGGTGAGCATCATTCCGGCGTCCCGTTCGGTCGCGGTGAGCAAGGAATCCCGGTGCTGCGCTTCGCCACTGAGCACGCGGGTCCGGCAGGTTCCGCAGAATCCCTGCTGGCATGAGTACGGTGCGGCAACGCCGGCCCGCCGCAGTGCGGCCAGCAGGGTTTCATCGGCGGCCACGCTGATCTCGGTGGCCGCAGCGGAGACGGTGAAGGGTTCGCCGTCAACCACCGGTGGGGCGGCGAACCGCTCGAAATGCAGTTCGATATCGTCCCGGCCGATGAGTCGGCGTCGGACCGTGCTGATCATCTCGGCTGGTCCGCACGCGTAAACCGTTGTCCCGGAATTGCATTCGCCCAGTAGGTGATCGGCATCCGGGGTGCCGTTGATGTCGTCGGTCCGAATCTCGATGCGATCACCGAAGTGGCGCACCTCGTCGAGGAACGGAATGGAGTCCGCGCTGCGGCCGACGTAGACCATCGACCAGTCCACCCCGAGCCGTCGGGCCAGGCCGAGCATCGGCAGGATCGGGGTGATACCGATACCGCCGGCGATGAAGCGCACGGCGCGGGTGGGCGATCCGTAGCCCGGAACGCTGAACGGGAACGCATTGCGGGGGCCACTGGTCGTCACCGTCGACCCGACCGTCAGGGTGTCGTGGATCTCGACCGATCCGCCGCCGCCGCCGGGGATACGGCGAACCGCGATCCGGTACGTGCTGTGCTGCTCGGGATCGCCGCACAGCGAATACTGCCGGATCCGCCCGCTGGGCAGATGGATATCCAAATGAGCCCCGGGATGCCAGGGTGGCAGCGCGGAACCGTCGGCGGCTGCCAGCGTCAACGCCACCACGTTCTCATCGTGGGCCACCACCTGCCGATCGACGATTGCGAGAGCGAGGGTTCGGTCACGCGCGTGTGGCGGGCGGGCCCGGCGCAATCCGGTCACGGCCCATGCGCCGTTCACCGCCACATCGGCCAGGCCGAGCAGCGGGGTGGGAGCGGACCGCAGTCGCCGGAGCATCATCGCTACAGGTGCGCTGCCCGGGCGGCCGGCGAACTGGCCAGGTAGGCGACAGCCTGCGCGGTGGAACCGACATCCAGCGGGGAATAGCCGGGCCGGAAGTAGGCGAGCGTGTTGGTTCCGTACAGCCTGCGGAATTCGGGCAGCAGTCCCAGCTTCGAATCGCGCATTCGCTGTCGCTCCATCTGCCACCACGTCATCCGGACGTCGGGATCGATGCGGCACATGTAGTAGGTGGAGCGTTCGAAGAACGAGAACATCATCGTCATGGCCAGCGTCATGGCCCGGATCCGGGCCAGGTAGCTGTCATGGAAGTAGGTGGCGACATCGTGGGCGACGCAGCGATGTTCGACCTCCTCGCTGCCGTGCCAGCGGAAGAGATCGACCAGGGTCGGGTCGGCGTCGAAGTCGTCCCAGGCACAGTTCAGGGAGAAGTCGCCCAGTACCGCGGTGTAGTGCTCGATCCCGGCGATCAGCCAGAGCCGTTCGCAGAGTTGATTAAACCGGCGCCGCGGGTCGGCCGACGTGCTGGGGGACAGCACTTTGCCGATCATGTAGTCGATCTGTCTGAGAATCGGCTTCGGGTCGATGCCCTGAGCTTCCATGAACTGATGCAGGGCCTGTTCGTGGGTGTCGGCGTGTACAGCCTCCTGCCCGATGAAACCCCGCATGTCCTCGGCCAGTCGCTCGTCCCTGACCAACGGCAGTGCCTCGTTATAGGTCGCCACGAACCAGCGTTCGGCCGCCGGGAGAATGACATTGAGCAGGCTCACCATGTGGGAGGCGACGGGATGACCGGGGATCCAGTGCAGCGGTGAGTTCGAGACGTCGAAGTTGACCTTGCGGGCCTGAATTTGAACCGGTCCGGGGTCGACTTCCTTTGTGAAACGACGTGGCCGAAGCATCGTTAACCTCCCGCTTGACGTCCGTCAATTCTAGCGGAGTCGGCTCCGATATCAGCCGACGCGCGTCGGGGTGACCGTCACGACCCCGGGTGCTCCGGCAGTCGGCCGGTTGGCGTCGTTAGCCGGAGCGCCGGGGGTGTTGGCCACCGAGGTGGCCGCCGGCCGCTCCGGCTGGGCCTCCTCGGAGCAGTCGAGCATCAGTTGCATCTTGCCGGGGCTGAGCACCTTCTGGCTTCGGACGATGCAGATGGCTTGCGGGACGTCGCTGCCCACCGAGCCACCGAATGTGGTCGGGATGCCCTGGGCGCGAAGAATCGCCACCGCCCTGGCATAAGGCTCACCCACCACGTTGTAGATGCTGTTGGAGGACGGGTCCGCACTGCTGGCGCCCATTCCCATGATCGCGGCCGCCGACCCCGCGGCCAGGCCGCCGGCGATCGCCAGGGTGAGCTTGTTCACGTCACAGCCTTCCTGTTCCGCTCCGGGTGCGGGGGTCCGGATCCGCCCGGTCCGAAGATAGCGCAGCCCGCACCCAACGGCCCTTTCCGAAGGTGTATCGCCGCCACACCCCGAGAACGTTTCAGAACGTCTCCCGGTGTCGTTCCTGCTCGAGCACGGCGGGCAGGTCGGCCAGCCGGTTCATCGACGACACCGCGCGCGCGGTGCGCATATTGGCCCCCAGCAGATCCTGCTGGCGGTGCACGAAGTTCCAGTATCCGGCGGTGAACGGACAGGCGTCCGGGCCGAGCCGTTTCTTCGGGTCGAACCGGCAATGCCGGCAATGGTCGCTCATCTTGTTGATGTAGGCGCCCCCGGAGGAGTACGGCTTGGTGGCCACCCGGCCGCCGTCGGCGTGCTGGCTCATCCCGATCACATTGGCCGGCATCACCCAGGTGAAGCCGTCGACGAACGAGGCGGCGAACCAGTCGTTGAGTTGGCGCGGTTGGTAGCCGCGTTGCAGTGCGTGATTGCCCAGCACCATCAGCCGCTGGATGTGATGCGCCCAGCCGCGGTCGCGGACCCCGGCCAGCGCCTGCCGCAGGCACTCGGCCTCGACCGCGTCGGCATCCAGGTTCGCCCACCAGTCCGGTAGCGGGGTGGAGGCACCGAGTTGGTTGCCGTCGGCGTACCCCGGTCCGAAATGCCAGTACAGCTGCCAGACGTACTCCCGCCACCCGAGGATCTGCCGGATGAAGCCCTCGACGGCGGCCAGCGGAGCCGTGCCGGCCCGGTAGGCTCCCTCGGCGGCGTGCACGGCGTCCAGGGGGTGCAGTAGGCCGAGGTTCAGCGGCACCGACAGTAGCGAGTGCGCCATGGCCCAGTCGGCGCTGAGCATCGCGTCCTCGGTGCGGCCGAACAGCGGCAGTCGGTGCGTTATGAACCGGTCCAGGGCTTCGCCGGCCTCGGCCGGCGTCACCGGGAACAGCCGCGGGCCGTCGACACCCACCGTGTCGAGAGCCAGATCGTCGAGGTGACGGCGGACGGCCGCGTCGATCTCACCCTCGGTGGGACGGAAAGGCGGCGGCGCGTCGAGGGTGTCCCGGCCCCTGGGCGGCGGCTCCCGATTGTCGGCGTCGAAATTCCACCGGCCGCCCACCG
>JAHZJY010000046.1 GCA_022600695.1 Actinomycetes bacterium
CGGTTTCGCCGGTCGACCGGGCGAATCCCATTCGGGCATCGCGGATCCGATCCAGTAGGACGGCGCGGCGCTGGACGAGAATCGAGACGAACGCCGCATACCGCCACGCCGGCGGCTTCTCGGTAAGCATCGCGCCCAGCTCGGCCTGGGTGTGGACGACGTCGGCCACCACCAGATCCTCGCCCGGCGGGTCGATCTGCGGCGGGGCTGAGGGTGGGGGTGAGACGGCGAGCATCAGCGCGGCGCCCTCGGTGCCGTACACCCCGCGGATATCGCCCCGCGACGCCCAGCGGTGCTGCTCGTCGGCCCGGGCCCGCACCTCCTCGGTGCGACGGCGCCGGCTGTCGACCTGCCCGCGGACACGCGGGTACAGCGCCCGGCCGCCGAAGAACAGCCCCGTCGCCACCACCAGGGCCGCAACCGGGCCCAGCAGATACGCGCACAGGATCAGCACCACCCCAACCGCCGAACCCAGTCCGGCCGCCAGCAACCAACGTTGCCCCCCGATCGTCATGAGCCGGATGCTACGGGCGGGGTCCGACATTCGATCCGCGCGCACCGGCGCCGCGACGGGGTGCGGCCGGGGCCGGTGGCCACGGAGCGCAATCCCGTAGTCTGACCGCCATGCGGAACGGCGATTCGCAGTCGGATCGACCTTCGGCGGTATCCGAAGACCCGAGGCTGGCGCGGTGGGAGGGGCGTACCGAGTGGCCGCTGGCGGGGGCCGCCCTCGTCTTTCTGGCGGTGTACTCGATTCAGGTCATTGCCCAGCCGGACCGACGGGTCGATGACCTTCTCGAGATCGTCGTCGGTGTCGTCTGGACGTTGTTCATCATCGACTACCTGGTCCGGTTCAACCTCGCCACCGATCGGAAGCGGTGGTTCGTCCGGCATCTCATCGACCTGGCCGTCGTCGCCCTTCCTTTTCTGCGGCCACTGCGACTGCTGCGACTACTCGTTCTGTTCAGCGCCCTGCAGAAAGCGGTCGGCTGGGCAGTCCGGGGCCGGGTCATGATCTACACCGCATTCAGTGTGGTGCTGCTGATCTACGTGGCTTCGTTGGCGATCCTGGAATCCGAGCGTTCGGAGCCGGGCTCGAAGATCAACACGTTCGGCGACGCGGTGTGGTGGTCGGTCACGACGGTCACCACGGTCGGCTACGGCGACTTGTCGCCGGTGACGGGCGCCGGCAGGGTCATCGCCGTCCTGCTGATGATCGGCGGGATCAGCCTGGTGGGTGTGGTGACCGCGAGTCTGGCTTCGTGGATCATTCAGCGGGTGGCCGAGGAGGACACCGCGAACCGGGCCGCGACGACCGCTGAGATCAGCGCGCTCCGGGCGGATATGGACCAGCGGATCGATTCGCTCACCGATGAGCTGCGACAACTCAACGGCCAGAAGGATCTCGGTCAGCACACAGCGAGCCAACCGCACTCCGGATGAGTCAGGCGGAGAAGTCTTCCGGCCGACAAACGGTCGGGCGGGCAGCGCCGCGCAGCCTCAATCCTCCTTGCGGATCAGCTTCTTCAGTGCGGCATGGTCCGGAGCCAGCAGGTCGGCGATCCGATCCGCGTTCACGTCGGCGACGATGATCTCGCCGACGTCCTGCTTGACCCCGGTGAACAGACCCTGCGCCTTCATCTTCTCGGTCTGATACACGTTGTCCTCAGTCGGCGTGACGTAGTAGACGGCGTCGGCCTTGAAGCGGTGCACCAGCCATAGATGAATCAGCGTCATGAGCCGCTTCTGGCGCAGCTTGGCCGAGTAGGTGTTCTGGTCGCGCACGGTCAGAATGCTGCGGCCATGCCGATCCTTGATCGGATCGAACATCACATCGGCCAGCTTCTCGCCGTCGGAGTCACCGTAGATGGCCAGCTCCAGCACATCCGACCCGGCGCGACGCGGGCGCAGCTGGGCACGCAGTCGTTCGCCGAGCTGGTAGTGCTCACTCCACAGCGCCAGCCAGTCCTCGAGCAGTTTCTTGGGCACTTCGGTCTGCACCAGGTGCTGAACCTGGGTCGACCCCTTGCCCATCGACTTTGTGGTCGCGGTCCGTCCCGACGACGCGGCCAGGGCCGCGTCACTGCGCGGTCCGCCGACCAGCGTTTGCGGTGTGCGATAGGGGGATTCGATCAGACGCATCTTGCGCTGCAGACGCGCCAGTGCCAGCATGCCGTCCTGTCGCAGGGCGGTGGCGAACTCCTCGGCCGCGACCCCGTCGATCTGGTGGCCGCCGTAGGTCATGAAGTTGAAGACGAAGCCCATCTTGCCGAGTTCCTCGGGGAAGGCCCGCATCTGCTCGTCATTCATGCCGGTGGTATCCCAGTTGAAGGACGGGGACAGGTTGTAGGCCAGCATCTTGTCGGGGTACACCGCATGCACGGCCTCGGCGAATTCCCGGGCGTCGGCGAGGTCGGCGGTCTTGGTCTCCATCCACAGCAGATCGGCGAACGGCGCTGCGGCGAGGGATTTGGCGATGGCATACGGAATTCCGCCGCGCACCTGGAAGTATCCCTCCGGGGTCTTCGCGCGGTCGCAGTCCCACGGCGCCGAAACGCCGAGTTCGCGCGCCTTCTCGGTGGCCGCGTACAGCGAGGCTGTTGCCGCGAAATCCAGCCATTCGGCGGGTTTCATCGCCAGGGCCTCGCCCTCGGCCTCCTTGAACCGCAGCACCTCGGCGATGGCGTTGCCGTAGGTGTCCAGGCCGGCGTCGTCCTGCCAGGCATCGACGAATGCCGACTCGACGCGGTCGAACAGGGCGTCCAGCGATCCGGTGCGATCGGCGGTCCACACCGTGGCGGCCTCGTCGACCAACGCGGTGATGCCGTGGCTCTGCAACCAGGCGTCCGCGGCGGTGTACTCCTCGTCGGGAAGCGCATAGAGCAGATGCCCGTTGAGTTCGGTGACGCCCTGGCCGTGGAAGCGGCGCACCATGGCCAGGAAGCACGCCTTGTACGGGGGGACCGAGGGGTTGGTGGCCCCGAGTAGGAAGGGCTGGTCACGCTCATCGGAGCGGCCGTCGATCAGGTTGGCCGCCTCCGCATCGGTGCGCGCCACGATGATGCCGGGAACCGCCATGATGTCCAACTGGAAGCGGGCGGTGTTGAGCCGCTTGATCTGCTCGTCGGACGGGACCAGCACTTTGCCACCCTGGTGGCCGCACTTCTTGGTTCCGGGTCGCTGGTCCTCGATGTGGTAGCCGGTTACCCCCGCCTCGACGAATCGCCGAATCAGGTTGCGTACGTGGGGATCGCCGCCGTGTCCGGTATCGGCGTCGGCGATGATGAAGGGCCGGTAGTCCACCGCCGGGGTGGCGGCCCGCTGCTCGTCGGTCATCTGCAGGCGCAGGTACTGCTGATTGCGGTCGGCGGTCAGCAGGGCACGCACCAGGCCGGCTGCCTCGTCGGGCACCTGGCTGAGCGGATAACTGGCCAGGTCAGGACCTGGATCCTCGGTCGTGGAACCCTTGGCCGAGGTCGCCCACCCCCCGAGGTAGATGCCCTCGATGCCGCAGCGCTTCATGGTGACCGCCTGGCCCGGTGAGTAGGGCCCGAAGGTGGTGATGGACTTGCCCTGGCTGAACAGTTCCCGCAGCCGGGCGTGGAAGGCGGTCGACGCCTCCC
>JAHZJY010000341.1 GCA_022600695.1 Actinomycetes bacterium
GAACACGCCGCGTTTGATCGACGCGGTCGGGTCGATCGGCCCCCAGGGCTTGGCCAGCAGGATTCCGGTCTCTTCCCGGCCGGCAAGCCGGACGAACCCCCGATCGTCTTCGAGGATCAGATCGTCCTCCGGGTCGTAAGCGCCGAGTTCCACCTCGCCGCCGCCGGGCAGCGGGCGCCCCTCGCTACCCACCTTCATCCCCGAGACGTTGGCCAACACCGCCTGACCGTCGGAGGTGGCGAAGAACTCCACGATCCTGGCCGGAGCGAAGACCTCCACAATGCGCTCCCACAATCCAGTCGGCATGCCCGAGCCCATGAACAGCCGGATCGGGTTGTTTCCGGACAGCGTGAAGTTCGGGTCGTCGAGGACCTCCCGCAACATCGACCATGTGTAGGTCACCACCGACACGCCGTACTGACGGACTTCCTCGAGGAAGCGCTCCGGGCACAGTCCCCGGGATAACGCGATCCGGGAACCGGCGACCACCGAGCCGCCGAGACTGACCAACAGGCCGGACTGGTGGTGCAGCGGGGTCAGACAGTAAACGGTGTCGTTACGGGTCAGTGCGGCCGCGGATGCGGTCCCGAAGGCCGACAGCGCCCAGCGGTAGTTGGTGATCTGCTTGGGCACCAGCTCGCCATTACCGACGGAGTTGAAGACCACGAATGCCACATCGCGCGCGTAGGCGGGATTGGGGCGGTACCAGCCGGGCAACTCGACGGCGTCAGGGTCGATCTGTTCCATATCGATCACGGCGCTGTCCGCGGGCACCGGGAGCAGGCGGTTCTCGCCGCCGCCCAGTACCAGCGTCTGTACCGACAGCTTGCCGGCCTGCGGCAGGTTGGCCGGGTCGGTGATGACATCGGTGACTCCGCTGATCCGGGTTGCCTGCTCGAGGTCGGCGTCCGGGGGCATCAGCACCGCGACCGCGCCCAGCCGGGACAGCGCCGCGATGGCGACCAGCGCGCTCGGCCTGGTATCCATCAGCACCCCGACCCGGCTGCCCTGGCGCACCCCCACCTCGATGAGGCCGCGGACCACATTGTTGATCCGCCGGTCGACCGCCCGGTAGGTGTGCACTCTGCCGTCGAACAGCAGAAATTCCCCGTCCGGGGCCGCTTCGGCCTGCTCAAAAATGATCCGGCCCAGGGAGATCCGGGTGTGATCGTTGATCTGGCCGAGGCGGACCAGGCGGGGCAGGGTACGTACCGTCTCCACAGCCAGTGTCCGCACCGAGAGATTGGCGGCGACGACGGCCCCCGCCGCGCCCCTGGCCAGGGAGGTCGCCAACTCCGCAGCATCGGCGACGCCGAGCATCAGCCGCGAGTTCAGTGGAACGCCGCTGGATTCGGCACCGTCGGGCTGGACATCATTCATCAGCGCGATATTCGCCGGGCGCGGATCGCGGCCCGCCACCCACCGCACCCAATCGGCCACGGTGGGCCAGGTGTTGGTGGCAGCCTTGGTGCCGACGACGAGACCGAAGTGGCCGGCCCGGATCAGCACCTCGTAGACGTCGGCGTTGGGCGCGGCCCGCTTGATCCCGCGTACGGCCGGCGGTTGCCCGATGTCGTCGACCTCGCCGACGAACGCCAGCACCGGGCAGGTGATGTCGGTCAGGGTCACGAGTTGACCCTGGACGGCGAAGCCGCCGGTCATCATCCGGTTGTGGGTGACGAACTGTTTGAGTAACTCGGCGACGGCCGGACCGGACCAGGCGATCCAGCCTTCCCGATCGAGGAAGCGACGCTGCTGCTCGCGTGGGAGCAGCGCCTCCCGGTCGTGCAATTGGAACAGGAACTCCACCTTGGACTTGGCGCTCTTGATCGGGTCGAGCATCTGGAAGCCGGCCCTGGCCAGCCAGCCGGGTACGTCGATGTGGTTGAAGACGTGATCGGCCAGGAATTCGGCCACGCCGACGGCGAGGTTGGTGGGAAGCCCCCCGGGCAGGCCGGCCAGGGTATCGACCGGCGAGCCGAAAGCCACGACGCTGGCGATGTCCCGGGAACGTCGGTAGGCCGCCGTCTGGTAGCAGAACATCCCGCCCTGGGAGTAGCCGGCCAGGTGAACGTTCTGTTTGGTGGCGGCCCTGACGGTGTCAATGGCCTGGCTCAGCGCGACGATGTGGTCGGTGAGGGTGCGCTCCATCCCGCCGGCGATCTGATCGGGCGAGCCGTAGTCGATCACCCAGGGATCCACGCCGGCGGCATGCAGGATGCCCACGGCGCCGTCCTCCCTGGTGACGTCCCACATGTCCGCCGACATCATCATCGGGTGGACCATCAGGATCGGGGGGCCGGCCGTGCCCCGGCCGGGGCGATTGTCCGGCGGGAAGTAGCGTCGGAGCTTGTACATCGCGGTGCTCTCGACAATCTGGAACGGAGAGGGCACCACCCCGGTGTCCAGGCCACCGAAGCGCGCCACCTCGTATCCGTTCTGGGCGGTCGCCACCAAGCGCTCCAGCGGTTTGGTTATTGCCGACAAACCTAGATCCACCGTTGCTCCCTGCCGAACCTCTGCGCTGCCTAAACCCGCTGCTGAAACCACTGGGACTGGCCTTCCCGACGGCTCGCCCATCATGGCATACCGCCGGCGGGTCACCGAAAGCCGCGATGCCTCCGGCCAGGTGCTTTGACGGCTCAGTAAGGTCGGCGCGGTGGCACACCTGCTCGGCGCCGAAGCGCTACACCTCGAGTATCCGACGCAGGTGGTCTTCGATGCGGTGACCGTCGGAGTCAACGACGGCGACCGGATCGGCATCGTCGGGCGCAACGGCGATGGCAAGTCCAGCCTGATGGCCATGCTCACCGGCCGGATCCAGCCCGATTCCGGCCGGGTGACCCGCCGCGGCGGACTGCGGGTCGGCGCCCTGGAACAGGCCGACACCCTGGACCCGGCCACCACCGTCGCCGCGGCGTTGGTCGGCGACCGGCCCGACCACGAATGGGCCGGGGACCCGCGGGTGCGCGATGTCGTCGCCGGCCTGGTCGCTGACCTGGACTGGAACGGTCCGGCCGGCACTTTGTCCGGGGGGCAGCGCCGCCGGGTGCAGTTGGCGGCCCTGCTGATCGGCGAATGGGATGTCATTGCCCTCGACGAGCCCACCAACCATCTCGATATCGAGGGGATCACCTGGCTGGCGGGCCATCTCACCCAGCGCTGGCCGCGGAGCTCCGGCGGGCTGCTGCTGGTCACCCACGATCGCTGGTTCCTCGATGAGGTCGCGACCACGACCTGGGAGGTGCACGAGGGCCCGCGGGGCGGTGTCGTCGAGCCGTTCGACGGCGGCTACGCGGCTTATGTGCTGCAGCGGGTCGAGCGGGACCGGATCGCGGCGGCCGCTGAGGTCAAACGGCAGAACCTGATGCGCAAGGAGCTGGCCTGGTTGCGTCGCGGCGCCCCGGCCCGCACATCCAAACCCAAGTTCCGTATCGATGCGGCCAACCAGCTGATCGCCGATGTGCCGCCGTTGCGCAACACCGTCGAGTTGGCCAAGGTCGCGACCACTCGGCTGGGCAAGGATGTCATCGACCTGCTCGACGTCTCGGTATCCTTCGGCGGCGCACCGGTGCTGCGCGATGTCGAGTGGCGGATCGCTCCCGGCGAGCGCACCGGAATCGTCGGCGCCAACGGCGCGGGCAAGTCCACCCTGCTGGCCCTGATCGCCGGGACCCTCACTCCCGAGCTCGGCCGGGTGAAGCGCGGTAAGACCGTGCGGCTGGCGATGCTCGACCAGCAGTCCGGCCGCCTCACGGAACTTGCCGAGGATCTGGTTCGC
>JAHZJY010000047.1 GCA_022600695.1 Actinomycetes bacterium
GCCATCAATGCTTCGGGTCGAGGATCGCGGTCGTGTCGCCGTTCTCAACGACCATGCGGGCGACGTCGACCAGACGCCGGTGGGAACGGCGCGCATAGGATCGCAGCAGTACGAAGGCGCGGTCCATGTCGATAGAACCGCGTTCGGCGAGCACACCTTTGGCCTGCTCGATGACAACCCGGGTGTTGAGCGCGATTTGCAACTGTTGATTGACCGTATCCGAGTGGCTGAGTACCCGGTGATGGAGTATTCCGACCGATGCGACGTCGGCGAGGGCCTGCCCCACCGCGAGGTAGCTCGGCGTCAGGGCACCGGTCTCGGTGCGAAACAGGTTCAGGGCGCCCACCCGTTCGGCTCGCAACCGCAGCGGCAGCGCGGAGACCGAACGGAAGTTGTACTCGGCGGCCTGCGCGGCGAACGCCGGCCAGCGTTCGGTATCGGCGCGAAGATCGTCGACCAGTACCCGCTCACCCGTCCGGAACGCCCGCAGACACGGGCCGCGGTCGGCCTGCACCTGGAGCAGTTCCAGCAGCCGCGCCTCCTCACTGCTGGATGCCAGGACGTGCAGCCGCCCGTTGCCGTCCCCGATCAGGATCCCGGCCGCGGCGATCGGCAGCAGGGCCATCGAGCTCTCCACGAGCTGCTGGGCGAGTTCGACCGCGTCGTAATCCGCGACGAGGGTGTCGGCCAACCCGACGAAGGCCCTGGCCAGCTTCTCGTACTCATCCATGCTGATCCTCCCCGAACAATCCTGATTCCTCCCGCCCGAATCGTCGCATGAGCGGGGCCGGTCGGTGGAACCGAGCCCGAACGTCCTCGATGGCCCAGGGACGTGTCCTATCATCGCACCGCCGTACGGCCCCGCATTAGGGTTCATGGGTCGGCATCAGCGAACCCGCCGGCAGAACGGTTGGGTGACAGTCATGACCGCAGCATCAGAGGCGCCCGCGCTCGAATCCCGGGTCGGCCACTACTACCAGATGGATGGCACGTATCTGGTCGGGCGGGAGAAGGTCCGCGAATACGCCCGCGCGGTACAGGACTACCACCCCGCACACTGGGATGTCGATGCTGCCGCCGAATCGGGTTACGCCGGACTGGTGACACCCCTGACCTTCACGTCCACCCCAGGCATGTCCTGCAACCGCCGGATGTTCGAGACGGTGGTCGTCGGCTACGACACCTGGGTACAGACCGAGGAGGTGTTCGAGCAGCACCGCCCGATCGTCGCCGGCGACGAACTGCATATCGACGTCGAACTGACGTCGGTCCGCAGGATCGCCGGCCGGGACCTGGTCACCGTGACCAACACCTTCACCGACGCGGCCGGCGAACGGGTACACACCCTGCACACCACCGTCGTCGGCGTGACGTCGGAGGATATCGATCCGGCGGTGAAGGCCGCCGTGCAGCGGGCGATGATGCACGACGTGGACATCATGGGAATCGGCGGATCCGATGACGTCTACGAGAAGACCGTGCGCCCCGAGGGGACGGTTCGGATCGCGCAGGACACCGTCCGCACTCCGAACACCCCCTGCTTTGACGACCTCACGGTCGGCGACGATCTGGGCGTCCACCACACCCGGCTGTCCCGCGGCGATCTGGTGAACTATGCCGGGGTGGCCGGTGACGCCAACCCGATCCACTGGGACCAGGACATCGCGAAACTGGCCGGGCTGCCGGATGTGATCGCGCACGGCATGCTCACCATGGGACTGGGCGCCGGATTCGTATCGCAATGGTCCGGGGACCCCGGTGCGGTCACCCGCTACGCCGTGCGGCTGTCCCAACCGGTGGTCGTCTCCGCGAAGGAGGGAGCCGATATCGAGTTCGGTGGCCGGATCAAGTCACTCAATCCCGAAACCCGCACCGGCGTCGTGCTTGTCACCGCGAAGTCCAGTGGCCGCAAGATCTTCGGACTGGCGACGTTGGATGTCCGCTTTCGCTGACGTGACGTGCCGGCTGGGCGACGAAGCCGTGGCCGGCCCGATAGTGATCACCGTGAGATTGAGATGACGGATGGCGCCGGCCCCCCTGCCCCGAGCCGCCGCCGCCATATCCTGCGGTTGGCTTTGTTCGTCGCGTTCCTGCTGACCCTGTTCTATCTCGTCGCCATCCGACGGGTCGTCGAAATCGAGGTGTTGCGTAACGCGATCGCCGAGGCCGGGCCGATCGCTCCGCTGCTCTACATCGTCGTGGCAGCGCTGCTGGCCGCGATATTCGTCCCCGGACCGCTCCTCGCGGCCGGCAGTGGGCTGCTGTTCGGGCCGGTGCTGGGCACCGTCGTCAGCCTGGCGTCGACGGCGACGACGGCGACCATCACCGCGCTCGTCGGTAGACGGGCCGGCCGCGATAGCGCCCGGGCGCTGATCGGGGCGCAGTGGGCGGAACGGATCGACACCCAGATCCAGCGACGAGGGCTGTGGGCGGTCGTCGGTCAGCGTTTCATCCCCGGCATCTCCGATGCATTGGCTTCCTACGCTTTCGGGGCGTTCGGAATGCCGCTGTGGCAGATGGCCATCGGAGCTCTGATCGGATCGGCGCCGCGGGCTTTCGTCTATACGGCGTTGGGAGCGTCGATCTCCGACCTCAACTCCCCGTTGGCCTACGTTGCGGTGGTCGTCTGGTGTATGACCGCGATCGTCGGCGCGTTCGGCGCCCACCGCGGGTACCGCAGCTGGCGCGCCCGCGGCCGGCGTTGAGCCCCGCGCCGGGGTCTCCGATCGGCACCTCTGGGCGGTCCACGCCAAGGTCCCGATCAGAGAGCCGGCTTCCGGGTCGTCGCGGGTCAGCAGTCGGCGTCGCGCCAGCATGCCCACCGATGCGCCGAACCTCGCGCAGACCGGGCTGAATTCGCCAGCCACCAGTCGTGAACCTCAACTAAAATCAGAAGCGGCCAACAGGTCAGAACCAGGGACCTTTTCTCGTCTCCGGGTCATTTTCAGCGATGGGATTCCGGGACGGTGGCTGAGGGCCGGCGCAGTCGGGGACCCAGCCGGCAGAAAACCGCCCCGTACGACGACGATCCGGGCGGCCTCGAGCAGGTCTCCTCCGCCGACCGGGTTCCGGCCCTGACCGGGCTGCGGGCGGTGGCCGCGCTGGCCGTGGTCGGCACCCACGCCGCCTTTGGAACCGGGGCGCTCAACCGCGGCTATCCCGGTCTGATGCTGGCGCGCCTGGACATCGGGGTGGCGATCTTCTTCGTGCTCTCGGGGCTGCTGCTGTTCGGGCCGTGGGTGCGCTCCGCGGCGGCAGGCACCCCCCGGCCCTCGGTGCACCGTTATGGCCGCAGCCGGCTGCGGCGAATCATGCCCGCCTACGTGATCACCGTGGTGCTGGCATACCTGGTGTACGCACTGCGGCCGACCGAACCCAACCCCGGACACACCTGGGTGGGCCTGGCGCGCAACCTCACCCTGACCCAGATCTACGGCGACTACTTTTCGCGCTATCAGCATCAGGGCCTGACCCAGATGTGGAGTTTGGCAGTCGAAGTCGCCTTCTACGCTCTGCTGCCGGTGCTGGCCTGGATCCTGCTGACAACGCTGTGCGGCGGACGCTGGCGGCCTCCTCTGCTGCTGGGTCTGCTGGCGGTACTGGCGGCGATCAGCCCGTTGTGGCTGGTAATCCTGCACCACACCGACTGGCTGCCGGTCGGGGCGGGCATGTGGCTGCCGCACTACCTGGTGTGGTTCGCCGGCGGGATGGCCCTGGCGGTGTGGCGACGCACCGGGTTGCGCTGCCGTTGGTGGGCGGCGCTCCCGGTGGCAGTGGTGGGTTACCTGCTGGTGTCCACGCCGTTCGCCGGGACGATCACCGCGGCCGGCCCGGACCTCGGCGCGGATCTGACCAAGACGCTGCTCTACGCCGTGGTCGCCACCCTGGTGGTCGCGCCGGTCGTCCTCACCGGCCCCGATCGGCCCGGCCTGTACTCCCGACTGCTGGCCAGCCGGCCGATGGTGCGCCTCGGGGAGATCTCCTACGAGGTGTTCCTGCTGCACGTCATTGTGATGGAGATCGCGCTGACCTCGGTCCTGGGCTGGCCGTTGTTCACCGGTTCGGCCGGCATCTTGTTCGCGGTGACCGTGGCACTCACCGTGCCGGCGGCCTGGGTCCTGCACCGAATCACCAGGCCGCGACGCACGTAGACCGGCGGCCTACCGTTCGGTCACCAGGCCGTCGTCCACCAGCCACGAACGGTCCAACCGGACGTTCTGCAGCATTCGGCGGTCGTGGGTCACCAGCAGCAGCGCACCGTCGTAGCTTTCCAGGGCTTGTTCGAGTTGTGCGATGGCGGGCAGGTCGAGATGGTTCGTCGGCTCGTCGAGGACCAGAACGTTGGTGCCGCAGGCCTGCAGCAGCGCCAGACCGGCGCGGGTCCGCTCCCCGGGGGACAGTTCGTCGACCTCGCGTTCGACGTGATCGGCGCGCAAGCCGAACTTGGCCAGCAGGGTGCGGACGTCGGCGGTCGCCCAGGATGGCACCCTCCGTTCGAAGCGCTCGACAAGTCGGCCCGGTCCGGTGAAATCGGCTCGGGCCTGGTCGATCTCGCCGACGGCGACATTGGCCCCCATGCTGGAGCGGCCCTCATCGGGTTGCCGGCGACCGAGCAGCAGCCGCAACAGCGTCGACTTACCGGCGCCGTTGGGTCCGGTGATGCCGATCCGTTCGCCGGCATCGACCTGCACCGACACCGGGCCCAGGACGAAATCGCCCTGTCGCACCACGGCTTCGTCCAGTGTCGCGACCACCGAACTCGATCGCGGGGCGGTGCCGATGGTGAACGCCAGGGTCCATTCCTTGCGGGGCTCGGCGACCTCCTCGAGGCGAGCGATCCGGCTCTCCATCTGGCGCACCTTCTGCGCCTGCTTCTCGCTGGACTCGGTGGCCGCGCGCCGCCGGATCTTGTCGTTGTCCGGGGATTTGCGCATCGCGTTGCGGACGCCCTGACTGGACCACTCCCGCTGGGTGCGGGCGCGGGCCATCAGGTCGGTCTTCTTCTCGGCGAACTCCTCGTATTGCTCGCGCCGATGCCGGCGGCCAACTTCACGCTCCTCCAGATAGCTGTCGTAGCCGCCGCCGAAAACGGTGGTGGTGTTCTGCGCCAGGTCCAGCTCCAGTACCCGGGTCACGCTGCGGGCCAGAAACTCCCGGTCGTGACTGACCAGCACCACACCACCCCGAAGTTCGCGGACGAAATCCTCCAGGCGGGTGAGTCCGTCCAGGTCGAGATCGTTCGTCGGCTCATCCAGCAGGGCGATGTCGAACCGGGACAGCATCAGGGCCGCCAGTCCGACCCGCGCCGCCTGCCCGCCCGACAGTTCGGTCATCCGGGTCGACATCGGTTGCACCGCATCGGAGTTCAGACCGAGGTCGGCCAACACGGCGGGCAGCCGCTCCTCCAGGTCCGCAGCACCGGTGACAAGCCAGCGGTCCAGCGCCGCCGAGTAGACGTCAGCCGGATGCCCGTCCAACCGCCCCTCGTCCGGTTCTGCCAGGGCCGCGGCCGCGGTTTCCATGGCGCGGGTTGCCGCGGCGCATCCGGTCCGGCGAGCGATGTAGCCGGCGACGGTCTCGCCCGGAACCCGTTGGTGTTCCTGGGGCAGCCACCCGACGAACGCATCGGCGGGCGCCAGGCTCACCGTGCCCTCCAGGGGTTCGACGTCACCGGCCAGGATCCTCAGCAGGGTGCTCTTCCCGGCACCGTTGACACCGACGACGCCGACGACATCGCCCGGTGCCACGGTCAGGTCCACGCCCTCGAAGAGGGTGCGGTGGGCGAATCCGCCGGCCACATTCTTCGCGACAAGGGTTGCGGTCATGGCGTTATCGTCGCACCGACCGACCGGCAGGTGCGCGCGCTCGTCGACCTCGGTGCGGCACAAACCCCGGCGGTGGCGCCGAAAGCTTGAAATGCTGTTCGGATGCTGGCCAAATATCTGCTCGCGCCGCTGTCGGTCGCCACCACCGCCGGGGTCGGGGTGCTTGCGTCTCTCGCCACCGTCGGCAGCGCGATGGTCGCCGGGTCGATCGGCACCGCGGGCAGCGTGGCCGTCGCCGGTTCCATGGGGACCGTCGGTAGCGTCGCGGTCGCCGGGTCGATGGGCACCTTCTCCAGCGTTGCGGTCGCCGGGTCGATGGCGACCCTGGGCAGTGCCGGTGTCGCCGGCAGCGCCGTGACGGCGCTGTCATTCCTGATGAGCGGATGTGCGGCCTGTTTGGCCTGCGTTTCCTGTCGGCGCTGCCGGGCCTGCGTGGCCTGCTCCCAGTGCGAGGACTGCATCGGCTGCGTCGGCTGCCACAACTGCTCGGGCCTGCGCAATGCAGTGGGGCTGCGCGACGTGCACCTGCCGGTGGCCGCCTGATCGGCGCAGGTCACGAGCCGCTCGGGGTGTCCGCGGAGGCGGGCCTCAGTTCGGCGATCAGGGCCTGGACCCGGGTCTTGATCTCGTCGCGGATCGGGCGAACCGCGTCGATCCCCTGGCCGGCCGGATCGTCGAGTTCCCAGTTGCGGTAGCTGATTCCGGGAAAGATCGGGCAGGCGTCACCGCAGCCCATTGTGATGACCACATCGGAGGTCTCGACGGCCTCACGGGTGAGTAGCTTCGGGCACTGATCAGAGATGTCGATGCCCACCTCGGCCATCGCCTCAACCGCGGCCGGATTGATGTGCGGGCCCGGATCGCTACCGGCGGAGCGAACCTCGACGGCCTTACCGCCCAACGACCGCAGGAAACCGGCGGCCATCTGGGAGCGGCCGGCATTGTGGATGCAGACGAACAAGACAGTGGGCCGGGAAGCCATGCTGTGGACTACCTTTCGCGAGCGGGGGCGGTAGCCGAAAATCGGCTGCGCAGGGCCAGCGAGACATACACCAAGCCGACCAGCACCGGCACTTCGATCAGCGGGCCGACGACCCCGGCCAGGGCCTGACCGGAGGCCGCACCGAAAGTCGCGATGGCCACCGCGATGGCCAACTCGAAATTGTTGCCCGCCGCGGTGAAGGCCAGCGTGGTGGTCCGCGGATAACCCAGGCCGAGTGAGGCCCCGAGCAGGAATCCGCCCCCCCACATCAGCGCGAAGTAGGCCAGCAGCGGCACCGCGATGCGGACCACGTCCCACGGCCGGTTCGTGATCTGATCACCCTGCAGCGCAAAGAGAATCACGATGGTGAACAGCAACCCGTACAGCGCCCACGGGCCGACCCTGGGCAGGAACCGGTTCTCGTACCACTGGCGGCCCTTGGCCTTCTCCCCGAACCGGCGCGACAGGTAGCCGGCCAGCAACGGGATTCCCAGGAAGATCAGTACCGATTTGGCGATCTGCCACGGCGAGGTGTCGATGGAGGCCTGCTGCAGGCCCAGCCATCCGGGCAGCACCGACAGATAGAACCAGCCCAGTACGGCGAACATCACGACCTGGAACATCGAGTTCAACGCCACCAGCACCGCCGCGGCCTCGCGGTCTCCGCAGGCCAGATCGTTCCAGATGATCACCATCGCGATGCAGCGCGCCAGGCCGACGATGATCAGCCCGGTGCGGTACTCCGGCAGATCCGGCAGGAACAGCCATGCCAGGGCGAACATCAGCGCCGGGCCGAGAACCCAGTTCAACACCAGCGAACTGACCAACAGTGCGCGGTCGCCGGTGACCGTGTCCAGGCGGTCGTAGCGCACCTTGGCCAGCACCGGATACATCATGATCAACAGACCCAACGCGATCGGCAGCGAGATCCCGTCGACCTGAACCTTCTCCAGCGCCACGTTCAGCCCCGGCACCCAGCGGCCCAACAGCAGCCCGGCGGCCATCGCCAGTCCGATCCACGCCGGAAGCCACCGGTCCAGGGTGGACAGCTTGCCGGCTACCGGCACTTCGGGATCCAGCGTTCCGGTCATGTCGACACTCCCACTGCGGCAGTGGCATCGGTCCCGACCTTCAACAGATCCGACAGCGCTTCGATGGCCGCCGGGACCACCGCGTAGTACACCCAGGACGCCCGGCGCTGCGAGGTCAGCAGTCCCGCGTCACGCAGAACCTTGAGGTGATGGGACACCGTCGGCTGGGACACCTCGACGCCGACCAAGACATCGCATACGCACGCCTCCCCGCCGGCATGGCTGGCGATGGAACTGAGCAATCGCAGCCGGACCGGATCCGACAGCGCCTTGAACCTCGACGCCATCTCAACGGCCGCCGCCGGGGTGATCGGCTCGGCGACCAACGGAGTCACCCGGCAGCCGTCCCGCTCTGGATTCGACATGCGTCGATATTCACAGATGTCTATTCAGGACGCAAGTGAACCTGCCCGAAACCGGCGAGGTCGAATCATGAATGCCAACCGTCGCCGCGATGAACAACACATGACGGCGCGGCTGATTATCGCCGCAACCCTTGTATTCGAGTTTTCAGTGAGTGCAGATTGACCCCAGGCCACCCACGGTGACACACCGTATCGAAGGAGACACGACGATGGTGATCAGTGCGCACCACACTCTGAGCGCCCTGGCCGCGGCGGGCATGTTCCTGACGGCGGCATGTTCGCAGACCGGTCCGGTGCAGCCCTACGCTCAGGACGCCACCGTGGTCTGCGCCGGGGAATCGACATTGACCGCCAGTGGGTCGACTGCCCAGGCCGCGGCGATGGCGCATTTCGCCGAGGCCTACCAGGTGGCCTGCCCCGACTCGACGTTGACCTACACGGCCAACGGTTCCGGCGCCGGGATTGCGGAATTCCTGAGCGACAAGACCGATTTCGGGAGTTCGGACTCTCCACTGGAGGGCGCTGAATACGACGCTGCGGCACAGCGCTGCGGCGGCGCGGAGGCGCTGAACATCCCGATCGTTTTCGGCCCGATCGCCATCACCTACAACCTGCCCGGCGTCGACGTCCTGATCCTGGACGGCCCCACCCTGGCCGGTATCTTCTCCGGGGCCATCACCCGGTGGGACGACCCCGCGATCGCCGCCCTCAACCTCCCTGCGGGCCGGGCGCACCCGAACCCGCGCACCTCCATGCCGGCCGAGGAGATCCGGGTCATCCACCGCAGCGACGAATCCGGCACCACCGACAACTTCCAGCAGTATCTGCAGGCCGCCTCCGACGGGGCGTGGAACCGCGGTGCGGGAAAGACCTTCAGGGGCGCGGTCGGCCGGAGCGCCGAGGGCAACCAGGGCACCGCGGACATGGTCGGCGCGACTCCCGGCGCCATCAGTTACAACGAATGGTCCTTCGCCATCGCCGGGGGCCTGCCGACCGCCGACATCAAGACCCCCGCGGGTGTCACCCATATCGGCACCGACTGGGTCGGCACGTCCATCGCACCGGTCACGGTCATCGGGCAGGGCAACAACCTTGTTCTCGACCTGACCCCGGCGTTCCAGCCGACCGCGAAGTTCGGCTACCCGATCATCCTGGCCGGATATGCGATCGTCTGCTCGCAATACCCCGACACTCAGACTGGTGACGCCGTGAAAGCCTTCCTGCAGTCCGCTGTGACCGTCGGCCAGACCGATCTGAACAAGGTGGGATACATCCCCCTGCCACCGGAGTTCCAGAGCAAAGCAGCAGGCGCCATCGCCGGCATCTCCTGAGGCCGGCCGGGGTGTGTCCGCGCCCCTCAGCAGTGCGGCGGGTGGATGTTACCGAGCAGATTCCGGTCGTGCTTGTGCGCTACTTCCCGAACCGATGCCATGAAGCCCTCCAAGTCGACGCGGCGGCCGGAGATCCACGTGCCCAATACCGTCATGGTGTCCTGCAATCGGGACGGGTCGACGGTGTACGGGTCGGTGTTGAGCAGGACCAGGTCGGCGAGTTTGCCGGGTTCGAGGGAGCCGATCTCGTGCTCACGTTTCTGCTGCCAGGCAGCGTTGACGGTGTGCGCGGCAAGAGCCTCATCAAGAGTGAGGCTCTGTTCGGCGGCGTGCACCGTCCCCGATGCGCTGCGTCGCGTGACCGCATTCTGAATGTTCAACCAGGGCAGCGGCGGTGATACGTAACCGTCGTTGTGGAAGGTGGGCCGCAACCCGCCGTCGTAGGCGTCGCGGTAGGGCTGCCAGCGGGATCCGTAGGACGGTTCGAAGACGACACCGTCGTACAGGTCGCCCCAGTAGAGGGCCTGGAAGGGCGACATCGACGCCGTCACCCCCAACTCTCCGGCACGGATGCACTGCTCCCTGGAGGGGGTGGCGAAGTGTTCCACCCGCCACCGGTGATCTGAACCCGCCATCCCGTGTGCGGTGAGCGCCTGTTCGTACCCATCCAGCACCACATCAATACCGGCATCACCGTTGATATGGGTGGCGATCTGGATGTCCCTGCCGGCGAACTCCCCGGTGAGGGTGAGGAATTGGTCGAGGGTGTAGTTGAGCACCGACAACCCGGGGGCGGTGCCAACCGGGATGCCGGCGATGCGGGCGCGGTCGGAGTCGAGATAGGGCACGCTGACTGACGCGGTCCCGATCGACGGACTGCCGTCCATCCAGATCTTGTACCCGATTCGCCGGATCATCGGCGCCAGCTCACCGAAGTGCATGTCCGCGTGCGCATCCGTGTCGTAGGTCGTCTGGTAGAGCGAATAGCGGATCGGGCAGTCGGCCAAACCGGCCAGCGCCTCCAGCGGCGCCCGGAGCTTATTGACGAACGCCATATCACAGGCCGCCGTGAACCCGTTGCGCGCCAACGTCGAATACCAGGCGCCGAGGTTCAGTAGCGGCGACGGAATGACCCCAGGCAAAAAGGCGCCGAGCGCCACCATGAACGCCTGGGTCTCGAATCCGACCCCTCCAGCGGTCCCATCCGGGCGGCGACTCCACCGTGCGTCGGGGGTGTCCGCGGGAGGAGTGGCGCCCCGCCACCCGAACACCGTCGTCGCGAGGGAGTTGAAGTACAGGGCGTGGCCGGTGATGTCGAGCACCAGGACCGGGTGCTCGGGGAAGTAGCGATCCAGGCTTGTCCGGTCCGGCATCGGGATGGACAGCAGCAGCCGGTCCAGTCCGGAGAAGAGCAGCGGCTGTCCGGCGGGTGTCTGGCCGCGCAACCGAACGAAGAGGGCATCGACGTCCTGCCAGGTCGGGAACCCCATGAACGGGGCGATCCAATGCGCGGGTTGCTCGCACAGCACCGCCGCGGGAACGGGATGGTCGTGCGCCTGAATGAACCCGGGCATCAGCACCGCGGTCCCCAAATCCTCGACCGGGGCGTGCGGTGCGCCTGCCCGGCACTCTGCGAGCGAACCGACCGCCGCGATCCGGCCGGAGTCGGTATCGATCGTGATCGCGTCGGCGCGCGGTTGAGCGTCGTTCATGGTAATGATCGACGACGCGGTGAGGATTCTTCGCGACACCATGGACCCTCCTGTGCGGTCGAAAACCATCCTGACACGCTGCGGACGGTCCGGTCCTGGCGAACACCGTTTCCCGCATCCCAGTATCGTCCGGACGATCACCGCGCGGTTCCCGATCCGGCCCGCCGACCGCTACCGGCGCTCCTCGAGAGCGCGGATCAGCAGCCGCACCTCGGCTGCGGCGAACGGCGGCAGCTCACCGGTGATGGTCGGCGCCGTCAACCCCCGGATCGAATCGGAGATCGCCTGCAGTAGAGCAAGATAAGCGGCGGGGTCGGCTGATCCGAACAGCTCATCGGTGCGCTGTTCGGCTGCCCAGCATGCGGTGACGGTCGCGTACCCGAGGTGCTCGGCTGCAGCGACCGTCGGAGCCAGCCGGGCCGCGGCAGCCCGGTCCCGGCGCGAGCCGTTGCGGGCGGCGTCCTCAGCGGCGACCACGTCGAAGACACTGTTCTGCAGATCTCGCCGGGCGGCCCGGGATGCCAGCGACGCGGCGTCCCCGCGGGCGAGAAATCCGGTGGCGGTGATGGTGCGTCCGAGCATGGCGACAAGCGCCTCACCGATGCGGTGCGCCTCCTGGCGGCGCACCGCCAGCAGATAGACCACCAGGCCGATACCGCAACCGATCGCGGTGTCCACGCCGCGGTCGATGACGAGCTCGCCGATATCGGTTCTGCCACCGCCTGAGGCGATGGTCAATGCCATCGCCGTGATGAACACCGTCGCCAGCGCATAGTGCGTCACGACGAACAGTTCGATGACGAACTGCAGCGCCGCAACCACCAGGACCAGCCACAGGCCTTGCGGGTGCAGGCCGAGGATGGCCGCCGCCAGTCCCAGCCCGACCATCGTGCCGAGCACCCGGTCGGCACCGCGCCGCAGGGTGGCCAGCCGGTGCGTTCCCTGATGCAGCACCAACACGGCCGCGGCCATCGCCCAGTACACGTGCCCGATGCCGAGTGTCCCGGCCACCGCGCCGGCGACCGGCGCGGCGACACCGACGCGCCACATCACCCGTCGGGTGTGAGCCCCGGGTCTGATCGCCCGGGTCAGGAGGCTCAGCGCGGGTGGGCGCCGCAGCGGGGGGCGGTTCGGGTCGCGATTGGCGATGACGCCGGGCGCGAGGTCCAAGGTGCCGATCGCGCGGGCGGTGGCCGCACGGTCGTCCGGGATCGGCCGGCCCTGACCGCGCGCGTTCAACGCATCGGCGAACAGCACGTGTAGTGCGTGGTTGGCTTCCCTGAGTTGGTGCAGCGGGCCCCGCGCCGCCGCGCGGGGCTGGTACTCGACGAGTACCGTCCAGGCCCGGGTCAGGGCCAGGGCTGCTGTCTGGCGGGCAACGGCCGGTGGTCCGCCGGCGGCGTTGTCGAGGTAGCCGGCGACGGCCTCCCCTGCGGCGGCCACGGCGGCTTTCTCTGGTTGGCGGGGACCGGTCAGGGCTGCGCTCATCTGGCTGAACCAGGCGATCACCCCGCCGGCCAGGACCAACAAGCCGATTTGCCAGGGCGGTCGGTGGGATTCCGAGATTCCCACTCCCGCAGCACAAACCAGGACGAACATATAGGCCCCCGGCGGGCCCACCGCCAGGGCCGAGCACAGCCACACCGCGAGCACGGCGATGGCGGACACCGCGAGCACTGCGGCCCAGATAGCCGTGGCCGCCCAAGCCCCGACGGTCACCGCCGCCGCCAGGCCGACGGCGATGATCCCCAGCTGGGCGCCCCGGTTCCGGTACGGCCGGTCGGTCCCGTAGTCCGCGGTGAACGCCCCGAGAGTGGCGATCAGTCCGGCGCCGACATCTCCGGCGGCCCAACCGATCAGCAACGGTACCGCGGTGCTGACCGCGACCCGCAGTGCCGTCGACCACCTGCTGAAGGAGAACCGCACGTACCGCCCCGGATCGGATTGCCGAAGAACGCTCTACAAATTACCGCGAGTCCGTAGGCTCAATCACCGCGATGACGAGTACGCCGGATATCCCCAACGCCGTGGTCCTGCCCGACGGCGAGGCGTTGCAGACCCTGATGGGTGACCTCAACGGCGGTACCGGCCCTCGCCTGGTCCCCGGTCGCAGCATCCCGGTGCCGACCTCGGTCAGCGCCGAGATGCAGGCCACCATCGCCATGCCGTACCGCAACAGCGAATGGCTGTTGAACCCGCCGGACGCGGCCGGGTGGAAGGCGGCGATCACCGATCTGGCCGCACAGTCGATCCCGCAGATCGAGACGATCATCGACCGGCTCGCGGTGCGGGTCGAATCCGCCACGATCGCCGGGGTTTCCGCCTTCATCGTCACGCCGGACCACGTCCCGGAACGCAACGCCGACCGGCTGCTGGTCAACACCCACGGCGGCGGCTATCTGTTCAACCCCGGTCGCGCCTCGCTGTTGGAGCCGGCGGTGATCGCCGCTTCCTGCGGCATGAGGGTGATCGAGGTCGATTACCGGATGCCGCCGGATCATCCGTTCCCGGCGGCCTCCGACGACGCCATCGCGGTATGGGAGGCCGCACTCGACATGGCACCAGCGGCCAATATCGGTATCTGCGGCGGGTCGGCGGGCGGCGGGCTGGCCCTGTCGACAGTCCTGCGGGCCCGGCAAGAGGGCCTCACGCTGCCCGCCGCGGTCGCCGTGCAGACGCCGTGGTGTGATTTGGCGCCGGTCGGTGATTCCCTCAAAGTCCACGAGTGGGTCGACAACGTTCTGGTCAGCTACGACGCCGTGGCCACCCGCGGCGCTCGGCTCTACGCCGGGGACAACGATATCGGCAACCCACTGCTGTCGCCACTGCGCGGTGAGTTCTCCGGCTTCCCGCCCACCATGCTGCTCTCGGGCACCCGGGATCTGCTTCTCAGCCAGGTCGTGCTCATGCACCGCAAGCTGCGCAAGGCCGGCGTCGAGGCCGAACTGCATCTGTCCGAGGGGGCCTCGCACTTCACCTATTTCATGGACCCGTTCGCACCCGAGTCCCAGGACGTGTTCGACGAGATGTCCCGGTTCTGGGACCGCCACCTGGGGCGGTGAAACACTCCGTCATGACCGCCGCACACAGCGAAAACCCAAGTGGCTCATCCCGGTGTCGACCATCTGGGGTCGGCGGGCGGCGGGCCGGTACCGCAGGCAGTAGTTGTCGGCGCACAAGAACGAGCCACCCTTGATGACCTTGCGCGCCACCTGGAACTGCGGCTGGGCCGGATCGTAACTACTTGCCTCACAACAGGGTTCGCCCGCACGAGTGTCGCTGTAGAAATCGCTGGTCCACTCCCAGACGTTGCCGGCCATATCGAACAGTCCGTATCCGTTGGGCGGGAAACTCCCCACCGGACTGGTGCGGCCGTAGCCGGGGTCCGGCCGCCAGGGGAAGTCACCCTGCCAGTGGTTGGCCAACCGCTGGCCTGGGTGTTCCGGCTCATCACCCCAGGTGTAGGCGGTGTGGTCCAGGCCGCCGCGGGCGGCGGTCTCCCATTCGGCTTCGGTGGGCAAGGCCAGGCCGGCCCAGTCCGCGTAAGCCTCGGCGTCCTCGTGGGCGATGTGGACGGCGGGGTGATCGGTTCGTTTCGTTATCGACGAGAGCGGGCCCACCGGCCGGCGCCACGAGGCGCCCGGGGTCCAGGTCCACCACTGGCTCAGGTGCCGCAGATCCACCGGACCTGCGGTGCGGTGGAAGACCATCGAACCGGGTTCCAGGTTCTCCGCGGGAGCACCCGGATAGTCCGCGGGGTTCAGCGGACGTTCGGCCACGGTGACGTACCCGGTGGCCTCGACGAATTCCGCGAAGTCGGCGTTGGTGACCGGATGGGCCTGGATGGCGAACTCCGCGACGGAGACGGCCCGCGCGGGAGCTTCCTCGGGGTAGTGGTCGTCGGAGCCCAGCACCGCCGTCTGGGCGGGAATCCGGACCAGGTGAACGGTCACGGTGCCTGGAAGACGGTCGCCCACTCGTCCCGGATGCTGGCCACCGGCCAGCCCCGCTCGGCGGCGACGGCGAACGCACGCTCGGCGCCGGTGGTGTAGTCGAACTCCCGTTGCGCGTCGTCGTGGCGGACCAGCATGCTCAGCGACGGGCCCGGGGCGGCGGCGGTGAACTCCAGCATCTCGATATCGCCGTTGGAGTTGCCGGCGGCGAGAATCGGCCGCCGACCGGTCCGTCCCCAGATGCGCACCGCCTTGGCCGGGCCGTCGTTGAGGAACTCCGGCCGTGAGGTGGTCAGCAGATGGCCGTCGGCGAAGTCCAGGCCGGTCGAACTGCCGATCACCCGCTCCGGGGGAATGCCGTACATGCCGGTGGTCACCGGCCGCATGAAGTCTCGGCCGCCGCCGGAGACGATGTAGTTGGAAAAGCCCTGGGATTGAAGGTAACTCAGCAACTGCACCATCGGGGTGTAGCCGCAGGCGGTGTACGGGCGGTTCAGGGTGGGGTGGACGGCGGCGTCGAAGAACGCACCCACCCGCGCGGCGTGATCCTCCACGGTCAGACCCTGATAGGCCGAGAACAGCCCGCCGGCCAACTCCTCCAGACCGGAGTCGTCCCCGTTGTAATGGCGCACCATGACGTCGTCGAACCAGGCCAGGTCGCCGGCCGCGGCGGCGGCGTAGGGCTGCCGGTCGCACAATCCCGGGTCGGCGGCGGCCAGTTCGGCCAGCCGGCGCACCAGGAAGTCCAGTTGCACCAGGGTGGGCTTCTCCACCCACAGCGTGCCGTCGTTGTCGAAGACCGCCACCCGCTCCTCGGGTGCGACGAAATCCGGGCCGTCGGTGGTGACGCGGCCGACGAAGTCGAGGATCGCTGACTTCGTCGGCCCGTCGCGCCAGGCCTCCAGACCGGCCAACCTCAGCCGGCCATCGTCTCGGAGTACTTCTTCAGCTTCTCCACCGCCGCGGTGATGGTGAACGACGCCGGCTCCCCACGCGGCGGGAACTCCTTGAAGGTATCCAGGAACTGCAGCACCAGCGCGTTGCCGTACAGAGCGATGAAGACGTTCTCCAGCACCCAGTCCCAATACGAGTTGGAGGTGATGTCGGCGCGTTCGAACGGGTCGGTCCGGAGGTTGAAGATCTTGGGCACCCGCAGTTCGGTGAAGGGCTCGAACCAGATCTGCAGGGTGCCCCGGCAGCGCTGCTCGAGGAACACCAGCTTCCAGTTCTCGTAGCGCAGGCCGAGCACATCGCAGTCGTCGGAGAAGTAGATCAATCCGCGGCGCGGGCTCTTGTCTACCTCGCCGGTCAGGTACGGCAGCAGATCGTAGCCGTCGATGTGCACGTGGTAGGTCTGGTTGCCGATCGTGTGGCCCTGTTTGAGCTTGGTGACGATATCCGGCTCGCCCGCCGCGGCCAGGAACGTCGGCAGCCAGTCGTGGTGCTGGACGATCTCGTTGGACACCACCCCGGCCGGAATCCGGCCGGGCCAGCGGATCATCTCCGGCACCCGGAAGGCTCCCTCCCAGCCGGTGTTCTTCTCGCTGCGGAACGGAGTGGTGGCGCCGTCCGGCCAGGTGTTGGCATGCGGGCCGTTGTCCGTGGAGTAGATGACGATGGTGTCTTCGTTGATGCCGAGCTCATCGACGCAGTCCAGCAACCGGCCGACGTGATTGTCGTGGTCGATCATGGTGTCGTGGTACGGCGACTGCCACCGGCCGGCCTGCCCGAGGCTCTCCGGTTTAGTGTGGGTGCGGAAATGCATGTGAGTGGCATTCATCCACACGAAGAACGGTGTGTCGGCCTCCGTCTGGCGCTTGATGAAGTCGATGGCCGCCGACGTGGTCTCGTCATCGATGGTTTCCATTCGCTTGCGGGTCAGCGGACCGGTGTCCTCGATGCGCTGCCGCCCGACCGGGCCGTACCGTTCATCCACCTCGTTGGAGACCTCCTCGGTGGCCCAGGAGTGGATGACGCCGCGCGGCAGCATCTGCGCGCGCATCCGCGGCGCCTCCTCCTCGGTGGGGTAGTTCGGGTTCTCCGGTTCCTCCTCGGCGTTGAGGTGGTAAAGGTTGCCGAAGAACTCGTCGAACCCGTGCGCGGTGGGCAGGTACTTGTTCAGGTCGCCGAGGTGGTTCTTGCCGAACTGACCGGTGGCGTAGCCGTGCGGTTTGAGCAGTTCGGCGATGGTCGGGTCTTCGGCGGACAGCCCGATGTCGACACCGGGCATCCCGACCTTGCTCAGCCCGGTCCGGTACACGCTCTGACCGGTGATGAACGACGCCCGGCCCGCGGTGCAACTCTGCTCACCATAGGAGTCGGTGAACCGCATGCCCTCGGTGGCGATCCGGTCGATATTGGGTGTCCGGTAGCCCATCAACCCGTCGCTGTAGCAGCTGAGGTTGGTGATCCCGATGTCATCGCCCCAGATCACCAGGATGTTCGGTTTGCCTGCCGGCATTGAAGGGCCTCGCTCTCAGCTCATATCGTGCTTGGGTCGGTCCCCCTACGCTAACCGCTCGCCCGGCACGTGGTCGGCGAACACCTGCTTGGCAGGGGCATACAGGTAACGTCGCCCCCGACGAAAGCGGGTCGACGATGGCGGGTACGGCGGATGCTGACGGATCGACACTGCCGTTCCCCCCGGCTCCCTCGGCGAGTACCGCCGGCTACACGTTGGCCGAGTCCGACCACCACCGTCGCGTCGAACCCCGCCATCTGCCCGACGATGCCCCCAATATCGTCATCGTCCTGCTCGACGATGTCGGCTTCGGCCTCTCCGATGTGGTCGGCGGCGAGGTGCGAACCCCGGCGTTCCGGCGGGTGGCCGAGTCCGGCATCTGCTACAACACTTTTCACACCACCTCCATCTGCTCCCCTACCCGGGCCGCGCTGCTGACCGGCCGCAACCACCACCGCGTCCATTCGGGCACGATCGCCGAACGCGCTGTGGACTGGGACGGCTACACCGGGGTGATCGGTAAGGACACCGCCACCGTCGCTGAGGTGCTCGGCCACTACGGCTACTGCACCGCCGCCTTCGGCAAGTGGCACAACTCCCCGGCCACCCAGACCACGGCCATGGGTCCGTTCGACCGCTGGCCCACCGGGCACGGTTTCGACCACTTCTATGGGTTCATCGCCGGTGAGACCTCACAGTGGGAGCCGCGGCTGTATGAGAATCTCAATCCGATCGAGCCGCCGGAACGCGAGGGCTACCACCTGTCTGAGGATCTGGCCGATAACGCC
>JAHZJY010000048.1 GCA_022600695.1 Actinomycetes bacterium
CGTAGGAACTCTTGCCTTTCCAAGGCGTCGATGGCCGCGTGTACGACGTCGACGACGGCGGTTTGACGAGCCCTGGCTAGAGTTTGTAACCGCTCAGAATCGAGACGGCGGACTCGGACAGTCGTGGTTTCTGCTGCCATAGCACCAGTGTAGACGAATTGTAGACATAGTGCTGGCGGATCGTTCCATGTGTTCAGCAAACGAACGCGTGCAAACTTCAGTTGACTATGGCGGGTTACCAGCAACGGCGGAGCACAGCGATGGAATCGGACCCCGGTTCGGGCCTGCGAATGACTGAGCCGCACGCCGGAGAACATGCACGCAGACCCAGTCCGCGGGGCGCACCGCACAGCCCATTCCGACAATCCACGGTTTCCCACTTGGTCCTTCCTGGCAGAATCGACGCATGCGAATTCTTCTGCGCCGTCCGGGCATCGCGATTCTTGCGGCTACTCCCGTTGCTGCGGTGTCCCTGTTCGGCGCCGGGATCGGTTCGGCAGAGCCGCTCAATTGCGTCAACGGACAATTCTGGGATCCGATTACTAACACCTGCCAGACGCCGCGGCCGGCGCAGGACTGTGCTCCCGGCCAGTACTGGAACGCGTTATCCAATGTGTGCCGGCCGTTGGGACAACTCTAGTCCCCCCCTTCGCGGCCCGGGCGGCCAGAAATACGACGGAGTCGGATATGGCGGATCGGACGCCGCCGTCGCCGGCAAGCACTGCCCCTGCGGGAACTCAGCGAGCGTCTGGAGCATCTGGCTGACTTTTCGGCGAAAGGCCTGCCACCCATCTCAATCGCTGTGGTCGCGTTCGCCCGCCCGGGTGCGGTCCGAAGATCTCGTTCGGGTGTGCGCCCCACCACCTACCATCGGATTGTGAGCCAAGCAGCAGACGAGCAGCCGTTCGTGCCGCCCACGCCGGCTGAGGCGCTTGCCCGGCTCGGCATGCCGATGCAGGAAGCGATGCGCACCCAGCGCGCGGTGCGCCGTCTGCACCTCGAACCGGTGTCGCATGAAGTGCTGCTGCCGTTGCTTGAGCTCTCGCTGAAGGCGCCCACCAGTTCCAACAGCCAGGACTGGCACTACGTGGTGGTCGAGAGTCCTGCCCAGAAGGCGCGGCTGGCCAAGCTCTACCGGCGCCTTTACCGGCTGTTCAACCCCGTCGTCGAGCGCCGGGCGCGTGGCGACGAGCGGGAACTGCGCGCGATGGCACCCGGTCAGTGGCAGGCCGAGAACTTCGAGCAGCTTCCGGTCTTCGTGATTCCGTGTTACCGGCGAGGCCTCAAGCATCGACCCGTCGGCCATCCCCAGATCGCGGTGGCTTCCTTCTATGGGTCGGTATTCCCCGCTGTGCAGAACCTGCTGCTGGCCTGCCGGGCCGTGGGACTGGGGGCGTCGCTGCAGACACTGCCGATTTGGTGGGTGCCGTCGGCCCGGCGCATCCTCGGCCTGCCCCGCGGCATCGTCCCGGTGTGCATCATCCCGATCGGTTGGGCCAAGGGACGTTACGGCCCCACCACACGGGCACCGATCGGCGAGGTGGTGCACCTCGACCGCTACGGCAACCGGCCGTTCCGTTCGACGGAGATCCGTTGAGGCGGGAAAAGAAGCTGTTCTCCGACCTGCTCGACGCCCACCATCTCGCCGGGATCAAGGAAGCTGTCGCGCCATTGCCGGACGATCCACGGTCAGGGGGTCAGCACCACTTTGATCGCTCCGCTCACCCGGTCGGCCGCAACCCGGAACGCCTCAGCGGCCGCGTCGAGCGGAAACCGGTGGGTGATCACCGTGGCGGCGATCTCCGGCTCGGCGGCCAACACCGCTGCGGACTGAGCGAACTCGTGTCCGGCGACACCGGCGTCGTAGCAGTTGCAGCCGACCAGTGACAGTTCGTTCATCACGAACGGGATACTGGGCAGCCGGCGATCCGCACTCGCCATCCCGACCAGGGCGATATGTCCGCCCGGCGACGTCCGGTGCACACACTCCGCGAGGGCGGAGTCGGTGCCGGCCGACTCGACGGTGATGTCGTACTGACCACGCGGCGTCCCGGCGCCGAGTCGCTCCCCCGCGGCCCGCTGATGACCGTGTCGGGCTACGAGATCAACGTCGAGACCCATCGCTCGCGCCGCGGCCACGGCCAGCAGTCCGATGGTGCCGCCACCGACAACCAGCACCCGCCGGCCCGGCACCGCTGCCGCCTTGTGCAGGGCATGCCAGCTGACCGCCAGCGGCTCGACCAGACAGGCGTCGGCAACCGGCAGGCCCGCCGGGAGCGGCACCAGGCAGTCCGGCGGCACCGCCACCCGATCGGCCAGGCCGCCGTCGAAGGCGACGCCGATGATGCCGTGCGGCGCGGTCCCGCGACAGCGTTGGGTGGCACCCAGCCGGCACTGATCGCAGTCGCCGCACCGCACGGTCGGTTCCACGCAGTAACCGACGCCGTCGAGCATGCCGGCGATTTCGTGACCCAGCGCGACAGGGAGGTTCCAGCCCAGCAGGGTCAGATCACTGCCGCAGATACCGGCCGACACGACTTCCAGCACCGGCCAGGCCCCCGAAGGCTCGTCGACGTCCACGATGCGGGGCTCACCCGCGACAGCCTGGACAGCACGCATGGGAAACATTGTGCGCCAGCGGGCTGACCGTGGCGACCGCCCGGGGCCGGCCGCGTCATCGGTACGCGACAGTCACTGCGGACGTCGCCGGACGGCCCCTAGACGCGCAGCGCAAATCATGTTATGAAATTCATACATCTGGCGATCCGAACGGTCCGCTTCGGCGAAAGGCTCCCCCATGACCATGGTCGACATTCCTGGCGCAGTGCATATTGGCGCCGACGAACTGCCCTTCGTCGATATCGGTGACGGTTCGAAGCTGAAGGTCATCATGGTCAAAGAGGCGGAGGGGCTGTGGATCATCGAGAACGTCTTTCAGGCCGGGTACCAGGTCCAGCGCCATAAGCACACCGGGCCGGTATACGCCTACACCACCTCCGGCGCCTGGAAATACCGGGAATACGAGTACGTCAACCGGGCAGGGTCCTTCCTCTATGAGCCGGCCGGTTCCATCCACACCCTGGAAATCGTCGAGGATGACACCCACGTGTGGTTCCAGATGTACGGGGCGAACCTCAACCTCGACGAGGCCGGCGAGGTCGAAAGCGTCTCCGATGGAGCAAGTACCCTGGCGGTCTACCGCAACCTGTGCGAGCAGGCCGGGCTACCCAGCCCGAACGTGCTCACCTCCTGATGGCCGGCGCGCTGGACACCGCTGAGGCGGTCGAGGCCCTCGACCTCGCCGACCCGGATACCTTCGTCAACGGCGTCCCGCACGCGGCATTGACCCGGCTGCGCCGCAGCGACCCGGTGCACTGGCAGCCGATGCCCGGCCAACCGGGCTTCTGGGCGGTACTGCGCCACAGCGATGTGATCCACGTTTCCCGGAACCCGGAGATCTTCTCCGCCGCCGTCGGCGGGATCACCGTCGAGGACGTGGGGCCGGAGACTCTGCAGCGGGTCCGGCAGATGCTGCTCGCGATGGATCCGCCCCGGCACAACACCCACCGCGGTCCGCTGTCGAGCCACTTCCGGCCCAAAATGATCGCCGAGTTGGAAGCACGGGTCCACCATGTCTGCCGGAGCATCATGGCCGAGGCGGCAGAGTCGGCCGACGTCGAGTTCGTCGGCGAAGTCGCCGCCCAGCTGCCCGCCCGGATGATCGGCGAACTGTTCGGGTTACCGGTGCAGGATCGGGAGTATCTGCGCCGACTCGCCGAACGCATCGCTGCCGGTCAGGATCCCGACCTCGGTGACCCCGATGGGGGTTCGGCGACCGGGGGCGTGGAAATGGCCCAGTACGCCATGGAACTGGCGGCAGATCGCCGACGCCGGGGACTCGGCGACGACCTGACCGGAGCCATCCTCGGCGCCCAGTTCGGCGACGGGCCGATGACCGACGTCGAGTTCGGCGGGTTCTTCGTCCAACTGGTCACCGCCGGCAACGACACCACCAAGGGCATGTTGTCCGCCGGACTGCTCACCCTGCTCCGCCACCCCGACCAGCTCGCCGAACTGCGTGCCGACCCGGCACTGCTGCCGGCCGCAGTGGAGGAGATCCTGCGTTACGACAACCCGCTGCACTATTTCCGCCGCACCGCCACCGTCGACACCGAGCTCTCCGGCACCACGATCCGCGCCGGGGACAAGGTGGCGCTGTACTACACCTCGGCGAACCGTGACGAACTGATCTTCGCCGACCCGCAGCGCTTCGACATTCATCGCGCACCCAACCCGCACCTGTCGTTCGGTATGGGCACCCACTTCTGCCTCGGCGCCCATCTGGCCCGATTGGAGGGCAGAGTGTTCTTCGCCGAACTGCTGGCCGCCTTTCCGCGCATCGAGTTGACCGGTGAGCCGGTACGCATCCGCTCTAACCTCAACAACTCGCTCAAGCGGTTACCGGTCCGGCTCGGCGCCGCCGGTTGATCGGATCGGCGCGCACGATCACCCGGCAGACTGGGGTCATGTCCAGCCGCCGGCTCGTCCCCCTGCTCGCGGCGCTGTTCCTCCTCGGCGGCTGCGGAACGGATTCCACCGTCACTGGGCCATCTGCCGTCATTACCGGGCTCACCGGGCCGTCACCGGACGTCACCGTGGCCGGGACCGTCGCCGACGATCTTGCGGTGCCCTGGGGCATCACCTTCCTCCCGGACGGTTCGGCGCTGGTCAGTGAGCGTGAAACCGCACGCCTACTGCATATCGTCGACGGGCAGACACGCACCGTCGGCACCGTCGCCGACGTTGCCGCCCGGGGTGAGGGCGGACTGCTCGGTCTCGCGTTCGCCGACAACCGGGTGTACGCCTACTACACCGGCCGCGACGACAACCGGGTGATTCGGATGGACTGGAAGGACGGCGCGATGAGCGCTGCGGAGCCGATCCTCACCGGAATCCCCAAGGCGGGAATCCACAATGGCGGACGTATCGCGTTCGGGCCGGACGGCATGCTCTACGTCGCCACCGGCGATGCCGGGGTTCCCGAGTCGGCTCAGGACCCGAACTCCCTGGCGGGAAAGATTCTTCGGATCACCCCGGACGGATCGGTGCCCGCCGAGAACCCGTTCCCCGGTTCTCCGGTGTTCTCAACCGGGCACCGCAATGTCCAGGGATTGGCGTTCGACTCCCGCGATCGGTTGTGGGCCAGCGAGTTCGGCCAAACCGATGTCGACGAACTCAACCTCATCACGGCCGGCTCCAACTACGGATGGCCGGAATGCGAGGGCGCCTGCGGGCGGGATCCGTATGTCGACCCGTTCGTGCAATGGCAACCGACATCGACCGCATCCCCCAGCGGGATCGCGATCCTCGGTGATTACGCCTACGTCGCATCCCTGCGGGGACAGGTGGTATTCCAGGTGTCACTCGACGAGCCGGGAGCGGCCTCGCGGCTTGCCCTGGGCGACCTCGGCCGACTGCGCACCATCGTCGCCGCACCGGACGGCACGCTCTGGCTCTCGACGAGCAACACCGACGGACGCGGCGACCCTCGCCCCGGTGACGACAGAATCCTTCGGCTCGCCGTATCCCCACTGCCCTGAGGAACGAGAACCCGGTCGAGTCCCCCGTCCCGAACGCCTGCGTCGAGCGGGCTTGAGCCAATATCGTCAGGTGCCGACCGAGGGAGATGAACGGATGCCACCGATGAATCTTCGCCACCCGCTTCTGGTGCTGATCGCCGTCCTGGGCATGATGACCTCGGCCTGCGGCGGCGGTGACCGGACCGGGTCACCGGCAGACGACTCCCCCGGTGACCGGACGCTCACCGTGTACAGCGCCGACGGTCTGGGCGACTGGCTGCGGTCGCAGTTCGACGCCTTCACCAGCGCGACCGGGGTTCCCGTCACCCTGGTGGAGGCCGGCTCCGGGGAGACCGTCGCCCGCGCCCGGGATGAGCGGTCCGATCCGCAAGCCGATCTGCTGATCGTGCTGCCGCCGTTCATCCAGAAAGCCGCCCAGTCCGGCCTGCTCCAGCCCGGCGACGCCGACACCACCGGGATCACCTCCCCGTTGATCGGCCCGGGAGGCATCTACGTGCCGATCGTCAACAATGCACTGTGCTTCATCGCCAATCCCGGCGCCGACCCGCAACCCCAGACCTGGGACGACCTGCTCAAGCCCGACTTCGAAGGCAAACTGCAGTACTCCACCCCCGGCGAGGCCGGCGACGGCACGGCGATGCTGTTACTGCTGCAGCACCTCAAAGGAAAGCCCGCGGCGTTGGACTACCTGGCCGAATTGCAGGCCAACAACGTCGGGCCGGCCGCGTCCACCGGCAGCCTGCAACCCAAAGTCAGCAGCGGCCAACTGCTGGTCGCCAACGGCGATGTGCAGATGAACCTGGCGTCGATCAGGAACGACGGATCGAA
>JAHZJY010000342.1 GCA_022600695.1 Actinomycetes bacterium
CGGCTGACGAGGTAGTGGGCGACCCCGTCGATACGGGCGTCCATCTGGGCGTAGGTCAGTCGTTGATCCCGCCAGACCAGGATCTGCTGATCGGGCAGTGCCTCGGCGACGGTACGGAACACGGTGGACAGATCGAAGCTCACGGCACCACTCTAGGTGGCCCGACCAACGGGAGCCGGCGGGATGAGTCCGGATACAGTCGGTAGCCGTGGCTGATCGCGCGCGTATCGACTTCCCGTCCCGGATCGGCGTCTGGTGGGCCAGTGACACCTGGCCCATGCGGGCGGCCCAGGAGGTGGCCGGCGAGATCGAGGCTCTCGGCTTCGGTTCGCTGTTCATCCCGGAGGTGGGCCTCAAGGACTGCCTGGTGGAGTCGGCGGCCTTCCTGGAAGCCACCGATCTGCTGGTGATCGGCACCGGTATCGCCAACATCCACGCCCGGGTGGCCGGGACCATGGAGGGTGGCGCCCGCACGCTGACCGCGCTGTACCCGGGCCGCTTCGTGCTCGGGCTCGGGGTCAGCCACGGGCCGCTGGTTGAGAACATGCTGGGCGGCACCTACGCGAAACCGCTGGCCACGATGCGCGCCTACCTGGACCGGATGGCCGCCCTGCCGGAACTCATCGAGCCCGGGTCGGGCCGGCCGACCCGACTGCTGGCGGCGTTGGGCCCCAAGATGATCGAGCTCTCCGGCAGCCACGCCGACGGTGCGCACCCATACCTCGTCCGACCCGGTCAGACGGCGGTCACCCGGGAGATCCTCGGCCCGGACAAGTGGGTGGTCTCCGAGCAGGCGGTCGTCGTCGGCGGCGATGACGAGGAGCAGTTACGGCGCGCGCACCAGCATCTGCAGATCTATTCGGGGCTGCCCAACTACCGCAACTCCTGGCTGCGTCAGGGATTCGAGGAGACCGACTTCATTCCCGGCGGCTCGGAGCGGCTGGCCCGCGGGATCGTCGGGATGGGATCGGTGGAGAATGCGGCGGCCACTGTGACCGCGCACCTCGATGCCGGGGCCGACCATGTTCTGGTGCAGGTGCTCGGCGACGGCGACCCGGCCTGGGATCCGCGCCCGGCGTTGCGGGAACTGTCCGCCGCGCTGGACCTGGCACCCGGACCGTGACGGTCAGCGCTTGAACCAGGCGCGCAACGTCTTCGGGTCGCGGGTGTAGGACTCGTACATCTCGTCATGGAACAGCGATGCCCCGCTGAGGGTGTGCTCGCCCTGCCAGATCGCCCGGATCCGCACCGTGCCGCGGTTGAAGATGTCGACTCGCCCGTCGCCGGCCACCCGCCGCTGCCAGTCCTGCTCCTCGGCCAGCAGGGCCGCGGTCTGTCGTTCGTCGGTCGCAGTGGTCATCGTTCGAGGGTACTCATCGCCGGTGGACACTATGTTCGGGTACATGGACCGAGAGCGGGTCGATGTCCGCATTCCCTCCCACGGCGAGGAACTCGCCGCCTACCTGTACCGGCCGCCGGCCGCCGACGGGCCGGTGCCGTGTGTGGTGATGGCGCACGGTTTCTCGGCCACCCGCGACGACGGACTGCCCGCCTACGCCGAGGCGTTCCGGGCCGCCGGCTTCGCTGTGCTGCTGTTCGACTACCGGCATTTCGGGGCCTCCACCGGATGGCCCCGGCAGCTACTCGATATCGGTCGCCAGCAGGACGATTACCGTGCCGCGGTGGACTGGGCGCGCCGGACCGAGGGAATCGACCCCGACCGGATCGCGCTGTGGGGATCGTCGTTCAGCGGCGGGCATGTGCTGACGGTGGCGGCCTCCGACCCGCGGATCGCCGCCGTCGTCGCCCAGGCGCCCTACACCGACAGCCTGCCGGTCATCCGGCGAATGCCGGTGCGGAACCTGCTGCGCGCCGGCCTGGCGGCGGTTCGTGACGCGGGCGGGGCGGTGCTGGGCCGCGCGCCCGCGCTGATGCCGGCCGTCGGCGCGTCCGGCACCTTCGCCGCCCTGAGCGAGCCGGATGCTTTGCCCGGTTTCGAGGCCATCGTCGGCCCGGAGTCGTTGTGGCGCAACGAGGTCGCGGCGCGGCTGATGTTGACGCTGCCTTTTTTCCGACCGGTCCGGGTGGCGGCCCGTCTGGTGATGCCGGTACTGCTGTGTGTCTGTGACGCCGACACCACCACACCACCGTCCTCCACCCTCGCCACCGGTCGGGCGGCACCGCGCGGGGAGCTACGTCACTACCCGTACGGACACTTCGCGATCTACGCCGACGGTCAGGTCAAGGCCGACCAGGTGGCGTTTCTCAAGCGCGTGCTCGCCTGACCAGAGCGGCTGTCGCCGAACGCAATTCGTCGGCAGAGTCGAGCGGGCCGCCGAATCCGACCCGGGTGTAAGCCTCCCCGCGCGGGGTGCTCACCAACAGATCCAGGCCGTAGCGGTCGATGGCGGTGCACAGCGCGGAATCCGTATCGGGAAAACCGCCCAGAGCGCGGGCCATATCGGCCAGGCCGTCGGCATGGTCGGCGTTGAGGTGCTCGATCGCGCCGGCGGCGACCGGGGTGACCGGATCGGGGACGGCGGTGGCGTAGTCCGCGGCGCTCGCCGAGTCCATCCGGCCGTATCCGCCCACCCAGCGCACCCGCTGCACACCGAGCACCCAGAGCGAGAAGTCGCTGTAGTCGATGTAGTACTTCGCCGCCGCGACGGCGGCCAGGTGCGCGGCGCGGGCGGCGGTCAGTTCAGCGCCGACCGGCTGGTACACCGCGCCGGCCAGCGTGATGCGCGGGCTGGCCAGCGGGTCGGCCCCGCCGCCGGGAGCCACCACGGCAAGGCTGGCCCGCGGGTCGGCCGCCAGGTTGCGACCGTGTTCGGCGAGGTGGGAGACACACAGCACCGGTGCGCCGTCGAGCAAGCCGTAGGTGACGAACGACGCCCACGGGTCCCCGGTGGCGGTGAGGCTGGCCAGCGTCCCGGCGTTGGTGGCGGCGGCGATGGTGCGCGCCTCCTCGGCCGCCGACGGCCGGGCCGGATCGGCGATCTCGGCCAGCGGGGGCGGCATGGTCGGAGCGTCACCAGGGTCGCCATGATCGCGGGATGCCACGTCAGCGACCATACCGCCGTGCGGGGAGGTGCATGCCGGCCGGTTGACGGTGCCGGTACCTTGTCGTGCATGAGTCAGGACACGAATTTCGCTGAGCAGGAACGTAGCCGCCTGGAGGCTGAGCTGGCCGAACTGCGCCGCCGCCGCGAACAGCTGCACGCCGAACTGGAGGGTGACGCCGAGGCCGTCGGCGACCGCGGTGACGCCGCCGAAGCCCTGCAGCGCGCCGAGGATCTGGGCGGGCTCGATGAGCAGATCGGCCGGCTGAGTTGGCTGCTGGCCGGTGGCAACGCGACGGTGCCCGGTCAGCTGCCCAACGGCACTGAGGTCAGGTTGCGCTGGCCGGACGGCGAAGAGGTCAGCATGCGGGTGGTCAACTTCATCGAGGAGACCCCGGCCGGTGCGGAGGACAGCACCCTGACCGCCGACAGCCCGCTGGGTCTGGCGCTGTTCGGGCGCACGGCCGGCGACACGGTCACCTACCGCACCCCGCGCGGTGAGTTGCAGGTCGAGCTGCTGGCCATCGAGCAGCCCTGATGCGGGCGGTCAGGGTCACCGAACTGGGCGGCCCGCAGGCCGTCGACGTGGCTGAGATCGATGAACCCCGCGGCTCCGATGCCGGCGATGTCGTCATCGACGTGCACGCCGCCGGGGTGGCCTTCCCGGATGCGCTGCTGACCCGCGGCCTCTATCAGTACCGCCCGGAGTTGCCGTTCACCCTCGGAGCCGAACTGGCCGGTGTGGTGCGCTCGGCGCCGGAGGGCGCCGGGGTGACGGCGGGGGACCGGGTGGCCGGGCTGACCATGCTCGGCGGCGCGATGGCCGAGACCGCGGTGCTGGGCGCCGACCGGGTGTTCCCGCTGCCGGACAATGTGAGCTTCGAGGCCGGCGCGGGCCTGCTGTTCAACGACCTGACGGTGTATTTCGCGCTGACCCAGCGCGGTCGGCTCGCGGCGGGGGAGACGGTGCTGGTACACGGCGCGGGCGGCGGGATCGGTACGTCCACCGTTCGGCTGGCGCCCGCGCTGGGGGCGGGCCGGGTGATCGCGGTGGTCAGTTCCGAGGACAAGGCACAGGTGGCCCGGGCGGCCGGGGCCGATGATGTCGTGCTCGCCGACGGGTTCAAGGATGCGGTGGCCGAACTGACCGGCGGGGCCGGCGTGGACATCGTGATGGATCCGGTCGGCGGGGACCGGTTCACCGACTCGCTGCGCTCGCTGGCCCCGGCGGGCCGGTTGCTGGTGGTCGGTTTCACCGGCGGGGAGATCCCGACGGTCAAGGTCAATCGGCTGCTCCTGAACAATGTCGACGTCGTCGGCGTCGGCTGGGGGGCCTGGGTGCTGACTCATCCGGGAGCGCTGTCCGAGCAGTGGCAGGGACTGGCCGCGCTGCTGGAGTCGGGCAGACTCGCCGCGCCGCAGCCGCAGGTGTACCCGCTGTCGCAGGCCGCCGAGGCGGTGGCATCGTTGGAGAACCGGACCGCCCGGGGCAAGGTGGTGTTGCGGGTCCGGGGCTGACCGGGGCTGACGGGGGCCGACCGGGGTCGGCGGGGGCCGACGGGGGCTGACGGGGCAGGTGAATGCAGGTGGACGGATCCCACGTCGAAGTCGGCCCCGCGGGCCGCACCGTGGAGCACCCCAACGCCGACGATTTCGGGCATGCCCGTGCGCTGCCCGCGGACCGCACCTGGTTCAAGCGTGCGGTGTTCTACGAGGTGCTGGTGCGGGCGTTCTACGATTCCAACGCCGACGGCCTCGGGGACCTGCGCGGGCTGATCGACCGGCTCGACTATCTGCAGTGGCTCGGCGTGGACTGTCTGTGGCTGCCGCCGTTCTACGACTCCCCGTTGCGCGACGGCGGCTATGACATCCGGGATTTCTACAAGGTGCTGCCCGAGTTCGGCACCGTGGACGATTTCGTCGCCCTGCTCGACGCCGCGCATCGCCGCGGTATCCGGATCATCACCGACCTGGTGATGAACCACACCTCCGACACCCACCAGTGGTTCTGCGAGTCCCGCCGCGACCCCGACGGCCCGTACGGCGACTTCTACGTCTGGAGTGACACCAGCGACCGGTACCCCGAGGCCCGGGTGATCTTCGTCGACACCGAGGAGTCCAACTGGACCTTCGACCCGGTGCGTCGGCAGTTCTACTGGCACCGGTTCTTCTCGCATCAGCCGGACCTGAACTACGACAACCCGGCCGTGCAGGAGGCCATGATCGATGCCCTGCGATTCTGGCTGGATCTGGGCATCGACGGGTTCCGGCTCGATGCCGTGCCGTATCTGTTCGAGCGGGACGGCACCAACTGCGAGAACCTCCCGGAGACGCACGCCTTCCTGAAAAAATGCCGGGCGGTGATCGACGAGGAGTACCCGGGTCGCGTGCTGCTGGCCGAGGCCAATCAGTGGCCGGCGGACGTGGTGCAGTATTTCGGCGATCCGGGCACCGGTGGCGACGAGTGCCATATGGCGTTCCACTTTCCGCTGATGCCGAGGATCTTCATGGCGGTGCGCCGGGAGTCGCGGTTCCCGATCTCGGAGATCATGGCCAACACCCCGGAGATCCCGGAGATCGCCCAGTGGGGGATCTTCCTGCGCAACCACGATGAGCTGACCCTGGAGATGGTCACCGACGACGAGCGCGACTACATGTACGCCGAGTACGCCAAGGACCCACGGATGAAGGCCAATGTCGGGATCCGCCGCCGGCTGGCACCGCTGCTGGAGAATGACCGCAACCAGATCGAGTTGTTCACCGCGCTGCTGCTGTCCCTGCCCGGTTCGCCGGTGCTCTACTACGGCGACGAGATCGGCATGGGGGACATCATCTGGCTCGGCGACCGGGACGGCGTCCGCACCCCGATGCAGTGGACACCCGACCGCAATGCCGGCTTCTCCACGGCCAACCCGGGAAGGATGTATCTGCCGCCGAACCAGGACCCGGTCTACGGCTATCCGGCGGTGAATGTCGAAGCGCAGCGGGACAGTTCGGCATCACTGTTGAATTGGACCCGCACCATGCTGGCGGTCCGTCGACGCCATGAAGCCTTCGCGGTCGGGGATTTCCGGGAGCTCGGCGGGTCCAACCCGTCGGTGCTGGCCTATGTGCGGGAGGCCGGCGACGAGGTGGTGCTGTGTGTCAACAATCTGTCCCGTTTCCCGCAGCCGATCGAACTGAATCTGCAGACCTGGAACTCCGCGATACCGGTGGAGCTCACCGGGCATGTGCCGTTTCCGCCCATCGGGCTGCTGCCGTACCTGTTGACTCTGCCGGGTCACGGGTTCTACTGGTTCACATTGCAATTCGAGGAGAACCCATGAGCCCCGACGTGACAGCGCTGCCCTGGGCCGAGTGGCTGGCCCGCCAACGGTGGTACGCCGGGCGCGACCGTGACCTGGTGTCGGTTCTGGTGCACACCGTGGTGACGTTGCGGGACGGGTTGGATCTGACGCTTCTCGACACGGGGTACGACGATGGTTCCGGTGATCGGTACCAGGTTCTGGTGCAGTGGGATTCCGAACTCGCACCCGAATACGGCGCGATCGCGACCATTGGCGTCGTCGGGGATCGCACCGGCCACGACGCCCTCTACGAGCCGGAAGCCGGTCGGTTCCTGTTGTCGTTGCTGGATTCCGGCGCGTTGATCGGCGGGGTCCGGTTCACTCGGGAATCCGGGGCGGTGCTGCCCGTCGACGCCGCGGCGCGGGTCACCGAGGTGGAGCAGAGCAACACCAGCGTGGTGTTCGACGAGCGGGCGATCCTGAAGGTGTTCCGGCGGGTGGCCAGTGGGGTCAACCCCGATATCGAACTCAACCGGGTGCTGGCCGAGGCCGACAACCCACACGTCGCGCGTCTGCTGGGGTCCTTCGAGATCAGCGATGCCGGGCAGGCCTACCCGCTGGGGATGGTCGCCGCCTACGCCGCGAACTCGGCGGATGGCTGGGATATGGCCACCGCGAGCACGCGCGACCTCTACGCGGAGGGCGATCTGTACGCCTACGAGGTAGGCGGGGACTTCGCCGGTGAGTCCTACCGTCTCGGTGAGGCCGTCGCGGCGGTTCACGTGGATCTGGCCCGGGTGCTGGGTGTCTCGTCCGCGCCGCTGCCGGTCGAGGCGATGATCGAGCGCCTGGTGGCGGCCGGCGCGGCCGTCCCGGAGCTCGCTGCGTACGTACCGGCCATCGAGGCGCGCTACGCCGCTCTGCGCGGTGAGCAGATCACCGTCCAGCGGGTGCACGGCGACCTGCACCTCGGCCAGGTGCTGCGCACGCCGGAGAGCTGGCTGCTGATCGACTTCGAGGGTGAGCCGGGTAAGCCGCTGGAACAACGGCGGCAACCGGATTCGCCGTTGCGCGATGTGGCGGGGATGCTGCGGTCCTACTCCTACGCGGCCTATCGCCCGCTGGACGTGTCCCTCGATGCCCTGTCCGACCGGCAGTTGGAGGCGCGGGCGCGGGAGTGGGTTTCGCGCAACGGGGCGGCGTTCCTGGACGGCTACGCCGCCGGTTCGGGTCTGGACCCCGCGGCCCATGCGGAGGTGCTGGCCGTTTACGAACTGGACAAGGCGGTCTACGAGGCGGTCTACGAGGCCCGGCACCGGCCGGGCTGGTTGCACATTCCGGTGCGCTCGATCGCGGGACTGCTGGGTTAGCGGCGCCGGGTGGTCGGCGAACGCCCTCAGCTGAGCTCGGTGCGGATGTCGACCTCGGAGTGCAGGGTGCGGTGCACCGGGCACTTGTCGGCGATCTGCTGCAGACGGGTGCGCTGGGCCTCGTCGAGGTCGCCCTCGAGGGTGATCTCCCGCTCGATCAGGTCGACCCGGCCCTCGGCGGTCTCGCAGGACCGGCAGTCGGCGGCGTGGATCTTGCTGTGCCGCAGTCGTACCGACACCCCGCGCAGCGCCAGGCCCTTGCGGTCGGCGTAGAGCCGCAGCGTCATCGCCGTGCACGTGCCCAGCGAAGCCAGTAGCAGGTCGTAGGGTGACGGCCCGGTGTCCAGGCC
>JAHZJY010000343.1 GCA_022600695.1 Actinomycetes bacterium
CGGATTCGCCACCGAACTGGGAATCGACCTCAAAGCCGAGGTGGTCGGCACCCTCCGGCAGGAGCCAACCGGCCTGGAGCCCACCAACCTGGCCCAGCCGGCGTTGTTCGCGGTGGAATACGCACTGGCGCAGTTGGTCATGTCCTTCGGCGTCAGTCCGACGGCGCTTGCCGGACACAGCATCGGTGAACTGGTGGCCGCCACCCTGGCGGGCGTGTTCGAACTGGACACGGCGATCAGGGTTGTCGCGATGCGGGCACGTCTGATGCACGAGGCACCTCCCGGGGCCATGGTGGCAGTGGCGGCAAGCCCCGACGACATTGCCGCGCACATGACCGCAGACGTCGACCTCGCAGCGATCAACGAATTTGGAAGTTGCGTGGTTGCCGGTCCCGTGGAGGCGATCCGGGACTTCACCAATCGCCTGGCCGCCGAGGCCATCTTGGCCCGCCGGGTCCGCACCTCGCACGGGTTCCACTCCCAGGCGATGGATTCGGTCCTGGGACCGTTTGCCGAATTCCTCTCCGGTGTCACCATGCACGCGCCGCGAATCCCGATGTTGTCCAACGTGACCGGCACCTGGATGACCGATGAGGAGGCCACTGATCCGAATCGCTGGGCCCGGCAGATCCGTTCCACCGTCCGGTTCGCCGACAATGTTCAGGCGTTACTCGACGATTCCCGCCGGGTGCTCGTCGAGGTTGGGCCCGGCGGAAGTCTCACCGGCTCGGCCGTGCGCCTTCCCGGTTGGTCGGAGTCCCACCGGGCGGTCCGCCTGATGCGCCATCCGGTGCAGACCCGCGATGACCGGGACGCTTTCCTGCTCGCGCTGGGCCAACTATGGGCCGCCGGCGTCGAGGTGGACTGGACGAGGCTGTACGGCGAGCACCCGCAGCGCGTGACGCTGCCCGGCTATGCTTTTGCGCGCCAGCGGTATTGGATCGAACCCGATACCACGGCCGGGCGCACCGCCGGTGGAGCCGGCCAGGGCGGCTCAGTGGTCGCGGCGGCCCAGCCGGCCAACGGCCAGGGCGGCGGCCCGGTCGATGCCCGGGCCCAGATGCAGGCGACCCTGCAGCGGATCTGGTCGCAGTGCCTCGGTGTGGAATCGGTTGCGCCAGGAGACAATTTCTTCGAGATCGGCGGTGACTCGCTGGTCGCGATCGGCGTCGCGATGACCGCGTCACACGAAGGTGTCGAACTGACCCCCCAGGACCTCTACGACAACTCCAGTCTCAGCGCGCTGGCCGACACCCTGGTCACACGCCATGCCGCCGGCGGACTGGCCAGCCAGGACATCGGGGATCTGGATCCACAGGTCCCGCCGAACATTTTGCGGTTCCTTGACCGCGGACTGGCCGAGCCCGGTCGCTGGCGGGTGCCGCTGGTTCTGCGCCTTGACTCCCGGGTGAGTTCGGGCGACGTCACGGCGGTCCTGTCCGCCTTGATCAACCATCATGACGCGCTGCGAATGCGGGTGGCCGACCACGCTGGAGTCTGGGAGCAGCAGATCGGTGATCCCGGCGACTTCACCGACCTGACCGAGTTGGCACTGCCCGCCGCTGCCGGGCCGGCTACCGGTGCGGAGCGGGAAGCACTGCTGGGCATCGTCGCGGACATCGTCGCGGGACAGGATCTGAGCAGCAGGCCGCTGACGGCCGCCTATGTCGTCGACGCGCAGGCGCATCCACGGTTCCTGGTGCTGACCATGCACGGGATGATAGACGACCCCACCTCGCGCGAGGTCCTGGTCACCGACCTGCTGACGGCGTTCGGGCAGCGGTTGGCGGGTAGCGATATCGCCCTGGAACCGGCGACTGCAAGCTGGCGGGAGTGGTCGCAGCGTTGTGCGGCGCTGGCCTCCCATCCCGCGGTGCTCGAACGGCGAAACTACTGGATCGACACCGCGAGGAACACGACGCTGCGGCTGGCCGGGACCGGGCCTGCCGGTGCGCCGGGGTCCGGCGATCTTTTCAGAGTGCCGACGGCGCTGAATCCCGAGCAGACGTCGCAGATCGACAACGTCCGGCGGCTGCTGCAGGTCTCGACCGAGGAGATCCTGCTGGCCGCGCTGGCGCGCCGGCTGGCGGACACCCTCGGCGACGGGGTCGTTGCGGTCGACCTTGCCGGCGCCGGACGGTCGGTGTTGCGCCCGGAGGTGGACTTCCGCCGGACAATCGGAGGGTTCTCCACGATCTACCCGATCGCACTGCCGGTGATGGACGCGCCGATTGCCAGCGCCAACCAGCTTCTCGCCGAGGTCGGCGAGGTCGTGAAATCCGTTCCCCATCATGGGATCGGGTACGGTCTGCTGCGTTATCTGCATGCCCCGACCGCCGGGGTGCTGGCGGCTGCCGGCGACGCGCAGATCTACCTGTCCTACCTGGGCATGATCCCCGAGTGGCAGCAGAGCGACGCACCCGTGCAGTTCGACAGCGATTCGGAACTCACGGTTCGCCAGACACCGCCCGGCCTGGGCCATCCGCTGGAATTACGGGCCTACCGGCATGGCGGCGTTCTGCACGTGGACTGGTGGTACGACAGCAGACGTGTGCCCGCTGAGACCGTGGCGGGCCTCGCGGAGCGGTTCCCGGCCACCCTGATGACGCTGATCGGCGAAGCGGTCGAGGGCGACGGGGACGGCGACGACGATGACGAGGAACTCGCCCTGGTTGATCTGTCGGCTGCCGCTTCCGATGACGACGAATAGGTAGTACAGCCATGGCAGAGTCCGGCAAGGGTGTTGAGGTCGGTGTTGCAGTAGAGGGCATCGGCAAGTCGTTCGGTTCGGTGGATGCGTTGCGGGACATCTCGTTCAATGTGGGCCGCGGTGAGGTAGTCGCACTGCTCGGCCCTAACGGTGCCGGCAAGACGACCACCGTGGAGATCTTGTCGACGCTGACCAAACCGGACCGGGGCCGTGCCCGGGTGGCCGGTCATGACGTCGTCACCGACCCCGCAATGGTGCGTCGCTCGATCATGCTGACCGGTCAGCATGTGGCACTCGACGAGATGCTCACCGGTTACGAGAACCTGGTGATGTTCGGCCGGTTGCAGGGACTGAAGAAGCCCGAAGCCCGCGCCCGCGCCCGCGATCTGCTGGCGGAGTTCGACCTCGAACATGCCGCCGAACGTCGGGTCGGCACCTACTCGGGCGGCATGCGCCGACGCGTGGACATCGCCTGCGGTCTGGTGGTCCGCCCCGAGGTGGTGTTCCTCGACGAGCCGACCACGGGGCTGGATCCCCGCAGCCGGCAAGCGATCTGGGAGTTGGTCACCACCTTCAAGGACGCCGGCATCGCCACGCTGTTGACCACCCAGTACCTCGAGGAGGCCGACGCCCTCAGCGATCGGATCATCGTGATCGACCACGGCGCCATCGTCGCCCAGGGCACCGCAAACGAACTCAAGGAACGCACCGGCGGCACGTTCTGCGAGATCGTGCCGCGTGACCCCGCTGACGTCCAAGCCCTGGCCGAGGCGTTGGGTCCGCTGCTGCCGGAGTTCAGCCGGGCGGCGCTGACCCCGGAGTCCGACCGCGTGAGTCTTCCCGCCCCGGAAGGGCCGAGCACGCTTAGTGCCGCACTGGCGCGGCTGAGCGCGGCGAACATCGAACTGGCCGACATCGCGCTGCGTCGGCCCTCGCTCGACGACGTGTTCCTCTCGCTGACGGGATCGCCGGCCGCGGACCGTGACGGGGAACGGCTGGCCGGCGAGGTCGTGTCATGACGGCACTGACGGCGGCGCGACCGGTCCCAGCGGGCCTGCAGCAGTGGTGGGTGCTGACGTCCCGGCTGATCACGCCCTCCCTGCGCAACGGCGAAGTTGCGGTGGGCGTGGTCGTATCGGTGGCGGCGACGGCGAGCCTGTACATCCCGCTGAATCGGCTGATGGATGGCCCCGACCTGAAGATGAGCAGCTACGCGCAGTACCTGGTGCCGCTGATCGTGTTGCAGGCCATCGCCTTTGCGTCGATCTCCACCGCGTTCCGGGCCGCGACGGACTCTGTTCAGGGGATCAACCGCCGCTTCCAATCGTTACCTATCGCCTCGCTGACGCCGTTGGCGGCCCGGATCACCGCCAGCGTCTACCGCTGTGTGATCGGTCTGGTAGTGGCACTGGCGTGCGGATACGTCATCGGCTTCCGGTTTCATCGCGGGCCGGTGTTCGCACTGGGCTTCTGTGTGTTGATCCTGCTCACCGGTCTGGCGCTGGCACTGCTGGGCGACACCCTCGGCACGAAGTCACGAGACCCCGCGGCGACGGCGCAGTGGTTGCTGTTGCCACAGCTCATCTTCGGGTTCCTGTCGGTCGGAATCCAGCCACTGCAACGGTTTCCGGAGTGGATCCAGCCCGTCGTCGACAATCAGCCCATCTCCCGACTGGTCTACGCACTGCAGGCACTCGCCGGCGATTCGGGTGACGGCGTTCCGCCGGTCACATGGTCGGTGATCGGGCCCGCACTGGGCTGGGTGTTCGGCATCATGGTCGTGACCTTGCCGTGGGCGGTCGTGGTTTATCGGCGGAGATCCTGATGGCGGTTCTGGACGGCGCTGCCGTCGGCACTGCCCCGGCCGGCCGGGGACATCTGCTGTCGCAGACCGCGGTGCTCACCCGGCGGCTGCTCGTCCGGTCGGCCCGGACCCCCATGACCCTGGTACACGCGGTGCTGTTGCCGGTGGCGTTTCTGCTCACCCTCAAGGTCGTCTTCGGTGACTCGATCACGGCGATAACCGGTGAGAACGCGTTGTACCGAAGCGTGCCACTGGTGGCATTGTTGGCAACGATGTCGGGGTCGACGACCGGGATGGTCGGGATCAATGCTGAGCGGCTCGACGGGTTCCTGGCCAGGATGTGGTCGCTGCCCATCCATCGCGCCGCCGGACTGCTGGCACGTCTGGGTGCGGAGACCGCTCGCCTGATCTTCACGACGCTGATCATCCTGGCGGCCGGCTTCTTCCTCGGCTTCCGGTTCCACGCCGGGTTGGCGGCTGCACTGTTGTGGGTGGCCATCCCCGTGATGTTCGGCATCGCGTTCGCGGCGCTGGCCACCACGGTCGCGTTGTACTGGCGCAAGACCGTGATGGTGGAGGCGATGCAGCCGGTGATCATCCTGGGTGCCACGTTCTGCACGGGTTTCGTTCCGGTGGACCGCTACCCGGACTGGGTCCAGCCGGTGGTCCGGCACCAGCCGATGTCCCCGGCCGTCGATGCGATGCGCGGACTGTCGGTGGGTGGACCTGTGCTCTCGCCGATGATCAGCACACTCATCTGGTGTGCGGCGATCTTCGCGGTGTGTCTGCTGCCGTTGCTGGTGGGCTACCGCCGGGCCAGCACGAGCCGGTAGTCAGCACGAGCCGATAGCCATAGTGCAGTGACCATGCGTCGAAGGGAAGGTTAACCGCAGTGTTTGGATCAACGCCGATCCGCTACCTGTCGCCCAGCGAGGAGTTCTACGCGAAAGCGGAGAGCTTCATCAGTCTCACCGTCACTCTGCGCGGTCCGGTGGACTCCGCTGCGATGGCGGAGGCTTTCGACACGCTGTTGCGAGTGCACCCCGCCCATGCCGGGCACCTCGAGCGGGTTGCCGACGGCCGCCACCAGATCATGGTCGATGAATACGAGCATGAAGGAATGTGGCTCGAGAAGATCGGCGACACTGCCACCGGGCGGCTGCCGAAGCAGTCCGAGGCGCTGGTCAACCTGCGACTCAGATCAGGCGAGGAGCGGTCCGAACTCACGCTTTTCACAAACCATGCGCTGTCCGACGCGCACCACTCGTTCGCTCTGCTGGAGAAGCTGTTCGGCTGGTACACCGACATCGTCAACGGCACCGGCGTCGGAACGGTCAAGACTGAGCCCGTTCCGGAGGCGTTGGAGGCGGTACTCGCCGAGCGTGGCATCGTCAAACTTCAGCGGTTCGGCCTCGAGCGCTTCCTGCCGGCGATTTTCGCCTACGAGCTGCCTCCGTCCAAGCGAAACGTGGGACGTGTCGGCCTCCAGTCGGTTCTGGTGCCGTCGGCCACCTGTCGACTCTCCCGCCAGGAGACCCAAGCCCTGGCCGATATCTGTGCCGATCGACGGGTCAGTCTCAACTCCCTGACCGCCGCTTCGATCCTGCTGGCCGAGTGGAAGATTCGCGAGACCCCACACCTTCCGATCCCTTATATCTACCCGGTCGATCTGCGCTTCCGCCTGACCCCGCCGGTCGGTTCCACCGAGGCCACCAACCCGGTGGGGATGGCGATGTACCTGGCCGAGATCCGTTCGGACACCGACATCGTGGACTTGGCCCGCAATATCGTCGAGGCTTTCCGCTCCGATCTGGCCGAAGGCGTGATCCAGCAGTCATTTCTGCACTTCGGTGAGCAATACCAGGGAAACCCGCCCGGACTGCCCGACGTCGTGATGGCGACGGACGGCGGGAAGCTGCCCCCGCTGCGTACTCCGCGTGATCTGGTGGTCGAGCAGTACGACCTCGAACTGCTGTTTGCGTCGACATCGGCGGGAGTCGACATGTATTCGGCCGGCACGTTCGACGGTCAACTGATGGTCAGCTATCACAGCCACGGACCCGAACCCGAACGGTATGTCGCCGAGATCCACAAAATCCTGGCCGGCGTGCCGTCCCGGTACGGGCAGGCGACCGAATAGCGGGATCCCGCTAGACCGCGGCGGAAGCCGTTGCTGGGCCGTCGATCCCTGCGCCGTCGATTGCAGTGAGCAGTTCGTCCAAGCCGGCGTTGAGGCCGTCGGCCAGGTCTGGCAGCGCCGGGATCACCTCGGGGCTGGAGATCAGCCCGATGTGCAGCATGCCGTTCACCGACCACAACGTGAAGTTGATACCCGCACCGAGCAGCACCGGCCCGAACGGGTACATCGCCGAGACCGTGGCGCCGAGAAAGTAGTGAGCCGGATCCGGGCCCGGCACGTTGGAGAGGATGACGTTGTAGTTCGGGCGGAATTGGGTCAGGCGGGCGTAAACCCGTTTTGCCATACCGAGCAGAACCGAACCGATGACCTCGCCGAAGTCCTGCAGCAGCATCGGGCTGATCACTGAAACCTGTTCCTTGGCAGAGGCGTTCGCCACCGCAACGGCCTTGAGTCGGTCCACCGGATCTGCGATTTGGGTGTGCAGCGCAACGAGCATGCCGGAGACCTGGTTGCGGGCGGTGCGATCGGATTGCCCGTGCACCGAAACCGGTTCCAATGCCACCAGTGAGGACGTGGGCAACTCGCCGCGGTCGAGCAGGAATTGGCGCATCACCCCGCCGACCAGGGTCCCCACCACGTCGTTGACCTTGACCCCGAAATGGTCCTTGACCCTCTTGACCTCACCGAGGTCGAGTCGTGCGAACGCGACATTGCGCCGGGCCGTGAATCTGGCGTTCAGTGCCGTACGGGGGGCCGTGAACGGGGCTGCCATGGCGCGGCCGGCGCGTGCCCGGCGGATGGCGTCGAGGACCGCGCGCGCGGCCGCGGGCAGTACGCGGACGGCCAGGTAGAACGGCCGGGTCGCTAACCGGGCCGCACCGTCGATTGCCTCCCGCAACGGGCCGATAGACGCCGGCGCCTCGACCAGATCCGGGGGCGCCGGTACGGCTTCGGAACTGCACAGCCGGGACACCATATTGGCGTATGTCACGCCGTCCGCCGCGGCGTGGTGAACCTTGAGCAGGACGGCCAGCCGATCGGTACCTGAAGAACCGTCAAGGCCCTCGATGACCCACATCTCCCACAGTGGCCGGCGACGATCCAGTGGCAGCCCGGCCAGTCGGCCGCAGACCTCGGTCAACTCCTTCCGGATACCGTTTGCGGGCAGGGCGATCCGGTGCAGATGCCGGTCGATATCGAAGTCGTCGTCCCGGACCCACACCGGATGGCCGATGGTCAGCGGGGCGTCCGAGAGCTTCTCCCGGAACTCCGGGATCGCCCTGATCCGCGCCGCGAGGGCGTCGCGGAGGCCGTTGAAGCTGTAGCCGCCGGGAATCGTTGTCGAATCCAACTCCAGCACCGAAAACACCTGCATGGGTTGCGTTGCGGTTTCGATGGAGAGGAAGCTGGCGTCGAATCCGCTGACTCGCTGCGGATGCTGCACATCGTCGATGCTACCCGGCCCGCGACGGGCCTCTACGATGTCGCTCGTGGATGCACTGGCGGATGGGCGCACAGTCACGCTGATCACCGGGGCGTCGACCGGGATCGGCGCCGAGTTCGCCCGGCAGTTCGCTGCCCGCGGCCACGATCTCGTCGTGGCGGCCCGCAGTGCGGACCGGCTCGATGCGCTGGCCGCACGGCTGCGCGAAGCCCACGGCGTGGCCGTCACCGTGATCGCGATGGACCTCTCGGAGCCAACCGCCGCCGCCGAGCTCTGGCGGCGGACGAACGAGCTGGGCCTGGAGGTCGGCGTGCTGATCAACAATGCCGGCTTCGGAACGCACGGTGACGTGGCCGATGCCGACCCGCAGCGCCTCGAGGACGAGGTCGGACTCAACTGCCGGACGATGGTCGGCGCCACCGCCCGCTATCTGCCGCAGATGCGGGCCCGGGGTGCGGGGGCGGTTATCAACATCGCCTCCACCGCGGCGTTCCAACCGTTGCCGAAGATGGCCGTCTACGGTGCCACGAAAGCCTTCGTCCTGTCCTTCACCGAGGCGGTCTGGGCCGAGGAGCGCAACAACGGCATCCGGGTGCTGGCGGTGTGTCCCGGGCTGACCGACACTCCGTTCTTCGAACGTGCCGGCGAGGCCGCGGCCGGGGCGGCATCTGGCGCGGCGGCGAAGGCCTTCACCCGCACACCGGAGCAGGTCGTCGCCCACACGATCCGGGTGCTGGCGAGGCGCAAACCGAGCTTCGTCGACGGCGTGGCCAACGCCGTCGTCTCCAGGGCGGTCACGCGGGTGTTACCCAGGCGGCTGGCCATCGCGGTGTCCGGGCGACTACTGGGCGGCTGACGAGCCGAGGGTCTCGCTGAGACGCGCCCCTAGGATCGGTGTATGGCATCGAGCGAACCACTGGGTCCATCGGACGACCACCCGGCGACTCGATCCGGTCCGGCCCCGGCACCGCCCTGCCGGGTGCCCCCGGGAGGCAGGGATGAGCTCGGCTGGTTCGGCTGGCTGTTCTGCAGGCTGGCCGCCCGGATTTGGGGCGTGCCGGAGTTCCACCTGTTCACGGTGCTCGCCCAGCACCGGCGGTTGTTCTGGACGTGGGCCCCGTTCGCCGGTGTGTTGTTGCGCCGAGGCCGGTTGGCGGGTGCCGACACCGAGCTGGCCATCCTTCGGGTGGGCCACCTGCGCGGCTGCGAGTACGAACTGCAGCAACACCGGCGGATCGCCGTTACCCGCGGCGTCGACGAGCAGACCCAGGCCGCTATTTTCGGCTGGCCGCAGTCCGGGGGCCTGTCGTGGCGCCGACAGGTGTTGCTGGGCGCGGTGGACGAGTTGGTCGCCGGCCGCACCCTGTCCGACCCGACCTGGCGACGACTGAGTGGTTTCCTGGACCGCCGTCAACTCATCGAATTCGTCACCGTGGTGGGCCAATACGATGCGCTGGCGATGACCTTGACCGCCCTGCGTGTCCCGTTGGATTACCCGGACTAGGAGCCGACGCAGTCCGTAGGATTCGGCCCAGCCGGCGGCAACGAGGCGGCCGGCCGGAGGCCAGGAGTCTGCACGTGGGCAACGAGGGGTTAGAGGAAGCTGTCGGCACGTCCGGCGCGGCGATGGGCGAGGCGGTCGGCATCTTCATGCTGCACCCGGAGACTTTCGCGGCCAGCATCGCGGCCGGCTACCAGAACCCGCTGGCGGGTTACGTCGCCGGTCGCGGTGGGGTGCTGGGGGAGGCGACCGGGACCACTGTCGCGGCGGTGTTCGCGATATTCGAGCCGGATTTCGTCCGCGCGATGTGGGATGAGGGCCTGGCGGTACGGGGGGCGGCCGGTGCCGCGCAGGTCTACTGGGGTCAGGTCGCCGACTTCGGCCGTCAACACCTCGCCGGGCTGCAGGGTGCGTACCGCATCGCGGCGCTGGGCGAGAAGATCATCGCCGGGACGACGGCCGTCGGCCTGCCGATGTACGGCGGCTGGCGGGAGATGCCGCTGGCATCCGACGCCCCGGCCCGGGCGCTACAGGTGATGTTTGTGCTGCGGGAACTGCGCGCGGATGTGCATTTCAACGTGCTGGCCAACTCGGGCATCACCCCGGTTGAGGCGCACATGCTGCACGGCGGGCTGGACTACACCCGGATGTTCGGCTGGTCCGAGCCGTTCGCCGATGGTGCGGACAAGAAGGACCGCTACGTCGCGGTCGAGGAGGCGACCAATCGCCGGATGGCCGATATCTTCGACGCGGCACTGGACCGCGACGAGATATCGGAATTGGCCCGGCTGAGCACCGGGGCGCTGGAGCGGTTGAGAGCCATCGCCCCGCCGATGGGTTAGTGCCCGATGCCGTTAGCGGATGGCGAGACCTTTGCCGGTTACCAGATCCTTCGCATCCTCGGTGCCGGAGGGATGGGAGAGGTTTACCTGGCCCGGCATCCGAGGCTGCCTCGCAAGGACGCGCTGAAGGTGCTCAGCAACGCGGTCAGTCACGATGAGGAGTACCGACAGCGATTCGGCCAGGAAGCAGAGATGGTCGCGACGCTGCGCCATCCGCATATCGTCACCATTTACGACCGGGGCGACAATGACGGCAAGCTGTGGATCGCGATGGAGTTCGTCGACGGTATCGATGCCGGCCGGCTTCTGGAAGACAAGTACCCCAACGGAATTCCCCCTGATGAGGTGGGGCGAATCGTGACCGCGGTCGCTGATGCACTGGACTACGCACACAGTCGGAAACTGCTGCACCGTGATATCAAGCCGGCCAATATCCTGCTGGGTTTGCCGGAGTCCGGTGATGATCGGGTGATGCTCGCCGACTTCGGAGTGGCCCGCTGGATCGACCAGTCCAGCACGCTTACCGGTGCTGAAATGACGGTCGGCACGGTCACCTATGCCGCACCGGAGCAGCTCAAGGGCGAGCAGATCGATGGGCGCGCCGACCAGTATGCGCTGGCCGCCACGGCTTTTCATCTGCTCACCGGCTCGGCGCCGTTCACCAACAGTAACCCGGCGGTGGTGATCAGCAAGCATCTCAGCGCGGCGCCACCGGCCCTGGACCGGGCGGACCTCTCCGCGCTCGGGCCTGCTTTCGCGAAGGCGCTGGCGAAGAATCCGGCCGACCGATTCGCCCGTTGCCGGGATTTCGCCCGGGCAATGCAGGATGCGCTGAACGCCCCGACCGACGGATCCGCGCGGCACCGCAAACCCGGATCCCGGGCGTCGTTGCGGCGCCGCTGGTTCACCGGGATACTAGGCGTCGTGCTGATCGGCGGAGCGATCGGCGGGATAGCGGCAATGGTGTCGCATCAACGGAGCTCGATCGTTCCGGATCAGCCCGGCGCCCCGGCGGCGCGGACGAACTCGCCGCCACCCCCGGCGGTGTCGGGCCGGATGGACTTGCCGGTGGTGGTGATGGGCGCCGATTGTGAGGTGCTCGGCGCCGCCGCGATCGACTCGAACGGGACTGACGCCTACTGCGCACGGGTGACGTCGGAGAGCGACGAGACGGTGTGGTCACTTACGCCTGAACGGCTGCGCACCGCCGCACCGGAGCCGCCTACCCCCTGAATCCCACCGCCGCCGCGCAAATCGGATCCGACGCACCGGCAACGTCGATACCATCGGCTCACCTCGGGCGGGTCGGTCCCGGGCGCACGGAGGGTTGGGCTCTATGTCGACCGATACAGCTGCCGAGATCGTCACGAAACTCGGTGGCGCGGCGAATATCGAGAGTCTCTCGCACTGTGCCACCCGGCTGCGGTTTCAGCTCCGCGACGCGGCAGTGGTCACACAATCGGAGCTCGAGGCGGTCTCCGGAGTGATGGGCGCGGTGCCCCAGGCCGGCGACCGCTACCAGGTGGTGATCGGCGGCGGGGTGCAGACCCTCTACAACCAGATCAAGGCACTGCCCGGGATGGCCGGAGGTGGCGGAGGCGACGACGCCGCCGCGATCAAGGCAGCCGCCCGCGCGAAGGGGCCCCGCGGGAAGTTCACGTGGCTCGATGGGTTCTTCGAGTTCCTGTCCGACTCGTTCCGCCCCATTCTGGGTGCGCTGCTGGGCGCATCGTTGTTCATCACCTTCATGGCACTGATGAGCACACTGGGCGTCATTCCCAACTGGGCCGACCCCCGCGAGGCCAGCCAGCTGTCGCCGACCTGGCAGTTCATCAATCTCTGCTGGCAGAGCGTCTTCGTATTCCTGCCGCTGATGGTGGCTTATAACGCGGCCAAGAAACTCGGCGCCGACCCGTGGGTCGGGTTCGCGATCATGGCGGTGGTGATGCTGCCCGGTTTCGCCGCGATGAAGGACTTCGCCGAACCTCAGAACATCTTCGGGTCCCAGGTGGACATCGTTCAGGTGCTGGGCCTGCCGCTGACCATCTTCAACTACAGCTCCCAGGTATTTCCGCCACTACTGATGGCGGCGGTGCTCGGTCCGCTTTACCAGGCGCTGAAGAAAGCCATCCCCGAGAACGTGCAGCTGATCTTCGTGCCGTTCCTGTCGATGCTGATCATGATCCCGTTGACGGCGTTCCTGATCGGTCCGATCGGGGTCTACACCGGTGCCGGTCTGGCCAACCTGCTGAAGTCCATCAACGACTTCTCACCGTTCATCTTCGCCATCCTCATCCCGCTGGCTTATCCGTTCATGGTTCCGCTGGGTCTGCACTGGCCGATCAACGCCATCATGCTGCTCAACATCCAGACCCTGGGTTACGACTACATCCAGGGCCCGATGGGAGCGTGGAACTTCGCCTGCTTCGGCGCGACCGCCGGGGTGCTATTCCTGGCCTGGCGGGAGCGTGACCGGCAGATGCGCCAGACCGCGATCGGCGGTCTGGCAGCGGGTCTGCTCGGCGGTATCTCGGAGCCCTCGCTGTACGGAATCCATTTGCGGTTCAAGCGGATCTATCCGCGCATGCTGGTCGGCTGTTTGGTGGGCGGTGTCATCATCGGCATCGGTGGCGGTGTGAAGACGAGCGCCTTCGTGTTCACCTCGATTCTGACCATCCCGGCGTTCGACAATATGGGGCTGTACGCACTCGCGGTGACCGCCGCGTTCGTCACCTCGATGGTGCTGGTGATCCTTTCCGGCTATCGGACACCCGAGCAGGCCGCCGCCGCGGTGGCGGCAGAGGTGCCGGTTGCCGACCTGGAGGGCCCGATGTCGGAGGCCAGTTCCGACACCCTGGTCGCGGCGGCGGCCACCAAAGCAGCCGGCGAGGTCGGTGTCACCACCGAGATCCTCTCGCCGCTGGCCGGTACCCTCATTGCGCTCAGCGATGTGCCGGATCCGGTGTTCGGTAAGGGGATCATGGGCCCGGGCATCGCCGTCGAGCCGTCCGGGGATATCGCCCTCGCGCCGGGGGCCGGCACAGTGATCGCCGCCCAGCCGACCGGGCACGCCTACGGAATCCTGCTCGACACCGGGGTGGAGGTTCTCATTCACGTTGGCCTGGACACGGTGAAACTCAAGGGTGAAGGTTTCGACATTCACGTCGCCAAGGGTGATCGGGTGGTCGCGGGAACACCGCTGGTGACTTTCGATCGTGCGGTGATCGAAAAGGCCGGCTACCCGTTGATCACCCCGATCGTGGTGCTCAACGCGAAGAAGTTTGGTTCGGTCGAGATGGCGGGCGCCGGCGAGATTGCACCGGGGGAGCCGATCATCACCGTCAAGCCCGCGCCGCAGCCCGTGGAGGCCGGACTGTAGGTGGTAGTTCGGCATCGCCGGTCAGGCCGCCGTCGGCCCTTTGGTGGATGTGGCGCACCTTCGGCGAAGGGCCTGGGGCGTTAGGGGCTCATGGTGCGGTGGCTCCCGGTGCCACCGGGTACTACGGTGGGGGCCCGGTCCGCGGTCATGGTGGGGGCGAATGACCCGACGTTCTGCTTCTCGGTGGGCGTCAATGGGCTCGGCGACTGCGGGGCGCTGCTGCCGGTGGGGGCCTGGGTGTCGGCGGGCTTCTCCGTGGTGTCGTTTCCGCAGGCGGTGATGGTTGCCATGCCGACGACGGCGGTCGCGGCGGCCGGCAGGGCGAACTTGGCCCTCAGACGAGTTTTCTTCACGTTCCTCTTCCTCGTTCCCCCGGGTCAGGGATTCGACGACCCCCGGGTGTCCCTAAGCCTTGATCCGAATCCGCCCCGGCGACCACAACCCGCCTCGGGTCGCGGTGCCCAGCTCCAGTTCGGCCGGTTCAGCGTCGACGATGGTGTCGAACTTCCGCAGCGAACCCCAGTCCCGGCCCCAGTCATCGGACAGGTAAGTCGCCATCACCGAGGCGCGCAGTAGCAGATCGCTGATACCCAGCAGGCCACCGTTGCGGCCGTCCTCCCAGGTGTCGGTGTCCTGCTTCTTGGCGGTGTAGTCCGGTGTGATCCGGAACTTCGGCACCTCGGTGACACCGTTGGCGTGCAGCATCGGGTGCTGGCAGGGGAAAGCCATTCCGACTGCCCAATCCATCAGCACCGGTGCGCTGGATCCCACGTATTCCTGGACGGAACGTAGTTCCGGGACTCGCGGCGGGGTGACCGCGATCCAATCGCCCAGTGACAGCGAGCGGTCCTCGGCCACTATCCGCACCGCCGTCGCGTCAGCGGGGATCTGCGATCGCGGGTACCGCAGGTTTCGCCAGGAGGGCGCCGGGCCCAGGTCGTAGGGCTCAACCCGGCCGGCGGCCACCGGCGTTCCGTCGGTACCCGGCCTGCCGTACTCCAATTCGACAG
>JAHZJY010000344.1 GCA_022600695.1 Actinomycetes bacterium
GGTTGTTCGGCCGGTTTACCGCCGGTGTGCTCGACCAGTGCGACGGCGAGCACCCGCAGCTTGACGTTCGATTCGTGGCTTGCCTGGCGCAGGGTCGCCCACGCACTGTCGGCGTCGCAGCGCAGGCGGCCCATGATCACGCCCTTGGCCTGCTCTATCGCCGCGCGGGATTGCAGCACGGCGAGCATGTCGGCGACCTGGGCCCCGTCCTCGGTGGCAGAGGCCATCAGCGCTGCGGTGATCAATTGTTCGTACCCGATGAGCGTGGTGACCGCGGCGGCGTCGGCGGGCTCGCTCAGGACGCAGGACAGTACGACCGTCTGATCGTCATGCCAGATCCCGGGGACCGCCGCCGCCCCGCGTATCGCGCGCAAATCTTCGTCGCGGCCCGGCATCCGATCGCCCACGGCGGCCATCGTGAGCGCCGGCCAGCGGTCGTCACCCCACAGGTCCAAGCTCAACACCGGAACTTGATGCTCGACGGCATCGACGACCGGACCACCAAGACCGGATAGCTGCGCGTCGACGTATTCGCGCCCGATGCCCCGGGCGGCGAGCCCGGTCATAGCGCCGTTTCTGGCATGGATGGTGACGGCCATCCCGACGGCCGTCGGCAGATCATGGCAGACCCGGTCGAGTATTCGCTCGAACAGTTCGCTGCGGGCGGTCGTATCCCGGGGATGAAAGGGGGGAGCCGGCATCAGGATGCTACGCCCGGGTGATGACGGTCGCGACGCGGTCGAGTCCGGAGATGCCGAGCAGCGTCTTGATATGGCCGACCGGTTTGACGATCATGGTCAGCGCGGTCCCGGCGGCCAGCGTGAACAGCGCGCGCACCGCGACGCTGTCGCAGTAGCTGACCTCGGTGAGGTCGACCGTCAACGCCGCCGAGCCATTGCACGCCCTGGCCATCGCCTTCTCGAATTCATCGACGTTGGCGAGGTCGATGTCCCCGGACACGACCACCAGCGGCGGCTGATCCGCCGATGCCGCCGTGGCGGCGAATCGGGCGTCTGTCATGGGCGCAGCTCCTTGACCATCTCGACGGTGGTTCCTTCCGGGGTTGTGGTCAACTCGGCGGAGTCGACCAGGGCATTGATCAGCCGGATTCCGTGGCCCCGGTGCCCGGGCAGCGCCGACGCCGGTTTCCACACGCCATTGTCTGATACCGCGAGCCGCAGGCGGCCACCGATCAGAGCGGCGGTGACGGTGATCGCGACATCGCCGGTCGCGCCGATGACCGCGTGTTCGGTGGCGTTCGCGGTGGCTTCGCCGACCGCGAGCAGTACGTCGCCGCCAACCTCGGCGTCGACGCCGGCGGATTCCAGCCAGCGGCGAAGCCGGCCGCGGCTGACGGCGAGGCTGGCCGGCTGGGCGGCAAGGGTGATCGTCAGCGGCTCCGGCGGGTGGCGGTATAGCACCGCGGTCACCGCGGCGCCGGCGAGCTGATTCATCACCTCGTCGGCGACCTGATCCGGATGTACCGACTCACAGCGGTCGAGAGCGGCGGCGGCGGGCCCGGCCGGGCCGGTGCACAGCAGCACGGTAGCGCCCGGCGTCAAGTCCACGACGCGCAGCCGCGCATCGGCGGGGCTCAGGATCGAGCCCGGCGCGTCCGGTCCGGACATGGCAGCGTTCGAGTCGCCGTGACCGCTGTAGCCGATCTTCTCGCCGTCGATCACAGCGCACAGGACCGAGGCTGACGACCCCAGCACACGGTCGAGGGCCCGAACCGGGTCGGCGGTCGCCAGCAGCACCGACCTGGCCGCGGAGCGGGACTGGCGGGCGATGTCCGCATCGGCGCAACGGCCGATCAGGATCCCCGTCCGGCCATCCTCCATGACGATCACATCGTGCCAATGTCCGATAGGGGCACCGGGGGAGTAGCGCACCGAGAAACCGTGTGGCGCGACGACGGCGCCGGGAGTTCCGTTGGATGTCGGGGCTGTCTGCGCGCGGATATCCGAACCGGAACCGAGCACCTCATCCACCATTTCGAATCCTCGTTGCGGCCCAAATCGGACAATCCCGGGAGCCTACCAACGACGCCGTCCGAATTTTTCGGGTGGCTGGCCCGTTTCGGCGAGCGAGTTGATGCCCACCCGTTACGCTCTGGGCATGTTGCGCGAACTCGTGATCGCCGCCGCCGCCGCTGTCGCCGTCGGCAGCGCATTGGGGGTGGCTCCGTCGGCGGCCGCGGACGGCACCACACCGTCTTACTCCGGTGACGTCCCCGAGATGAGCTACGACGCCCACCTGAGCGCACCGTGCTACCGATGGGACCGCTACATCTTCGGCCGCGGTCCTACCGGTCAGGCGCTGGCGTGTCACTGGATCGTCGGTCAGTCCTACATCGGCATGGACCGGCCACCGGAGGGAACCGGCTTCTGGGTGATGTCGCCGAAGCTTTACGGGGTGCAGATGGTCGGATCGCCGTGCCCTGGTTCACAGGCGGCGGCGCAGTCGCCGGATGGTCTGCCGATGCTGTGCCGGGGCTCGCAAGGCTGGCAGACGGGCTATCTGCGGAACGGCCCCTGGGGCAACGGCAGTCAGTTCGATCCGGCCAACTGAAGGCTGGCGAGTGGCCGTCAGACGGCGGCGGCCGCTTCGTTGATCTCGTTGAGCCGAGATGTGGCCTCGAGGTATTCCTGAACCCACCGCTGAATCACGGCCGAACTCCTCTCCACGCGGTTCAGCTGACCCACCACCTGTCCGACCGGGTTGAAGGCCACATCCACCGTCTCGTCCGGGTACCTGCTGGTGGCGGCCACCGCCATCCCGGAAACCATGTACTGCAACGGCATTCCCAGCGGCTCAGGGTTTCCGGCGGTTTGCCAGGCGTCGGTCCACTCGTTGCGCAGCATCCGGCAGGGCTTACCGGTGAATGATCTGCTGCGCACGGTGTCGCGGCTGCTGGCGTTGACATAGGCCGCCTGCTGCGCCCGGGTGTTCTCGGCTTCCTCCACCATCAGCCACTGCGAGCCCGACCAGGACCCCTGGGCGCCCATCGCCAGCGCTGCGGCGATTTGATACCCGCTGCCGATACCGCCGGCGGCGAGTACCGGACGGGGCGCCACCTCCTTGACCACCTGCGGCCACAACACGATCGAGCCCACCTCGCCGCAGTGGCCGCCACCCTCGCCGCCCTGGGCGATGATGATGTCGACGTCGGCCTCAGCATGTTTGCGGGCCTGCGACGGTGAGCCGCACAACGCCGCGACTTTCCGGCCGGACTGGTGGATGTGAGCGATCATCTCGGCCGGGGGGGTGCCCAGCGCATTGGCGATCAGGGTGACCTTGGGATGACGCAGCGCAACCTCGACCTGCGGAGTTGCCGTGGCCTCGGTCCAGCCCAGCAGTTGCAGGGCA
>JAHZJY010000345.1 GCA_022600695.1 Actinomycetes bacterium
CAGTGGCGGGCACACCCTCATGGGCAGATTCATGTCCGCCACTGGGCAGTTTTTAATGGCCACCCACGGGCAGTTCCACTGTCCGCCAACGGGCAGTTTCAGATGTCCATTGACAGACCTGGCCAGCGCTGACCTAATCCGGCTCTTCGCACTTGATGGGGGTCTGGTGCTGTCCGACATCGTGTCGTGTCGGTGATTGATTAGGGGCTCTTCGTGAACGAGAGTGCATCGTTGGTGGGCGGAACGCCGGGCAAGGCGTCGTGTCGGTGAGCTGAGACGGGTCCTCGGTGGGTGACGATGCGGGTTCCTACACCGTGCTTCACCAACACCACCGAGGAGACCCGTTGTCTGAGGCTACTTCCTGCCCGCCGTCTGTAGTCGCCGACACGATCATGCGCACCATCGAGTTGGGGGTGACGATCACCGACGCCGCCGTTGATGAGAAGCAGACGACGATCTTCTGCACGCCGGTGGCTCGTGATCCGCGCTGCCCGGACTGCGGCCGCGACGGCAAGTATCGCGACACCGTGACCCGCCCGCTGACCGATCTCCCGGTGGCCGGCTACCCGCTGGTGCTGCAGGTCGCTGTGCCCCGCTACCGCTGCACCACAATCGAGTGTGGGCGGGCGGTGTTCAACCAGGACCTGGGCATGCTGGCTACCCCACGCTCATCGACGACGCGCCGTTGTGCCCGGTATGTGTTGCGCCGGTTGATGCTCGACCGCACCACCATCTCGGCGATCGCCACCGAGCTCGGGGTCTCCTGGCACACCGTCAGCACGATCGCCATGCGCGCGGTGGCCGAGGTGATCGCGGCGGCCGGCCCCGATCGACTGACCGGGGTACGCATCATCGGGGTCGACGAGCACCGCTGGGCGCCACGACGCCGCGGCACCGAAGGGTTCGTCACCCTGATCATCGACCTCACCCCGGTTCACGACGGCACCGGGCCGGCGCGGCTGCTCGACCTCGTGCCCGGACGCTCCGCGGCAGCGTTGAGCACATGGTTGACCGATCAGCCGCCGGCGTTCCGGGCGCAGGTCGAGGTGATCGCCATGGACGGCTTCGGCGGCTACAAGACCGCCGCGGCCGAAGAACTGCCCGACGCCACAGCGGTCATGGACCCCTTCCACGTCGTCGCCTTGGCCGGGGCCAAGCTCGACCTGATCCGCCAACGCATCCAACAGCTGACCTGCGGGCATCGGGGCCGCACCGGCGATCCGCTCTACGGTGTGCGCCGCACCCTGCGCACCCGATTCCCGCTGCTGACCAGCCGGCAACGAGCACGGCTGGAAGCGGTGTTCGCCGATGACGACCATCTCGCGGTCATGGTGACCTGGAGTGTCTATCAGCGCATCATCGCCGCCTACAGCCATCCCAACCGCCACCATGGCAAGACCGTGATGACCACCATCATCGACTCCCTGCGCCATGGTGTACCCGCGGCCCTCGACGAACTCGCCCAACTGGGCCGCACCCTGCACCGACGCCGCCACGACGTGCTGGCCTTCTTCGACCACCACGCCTCCAACGGACCCACCGAAGCCATCAACGGCCGCCTCGAAGCACTGCGCCGCAACGCCCTCGGCTTCCGCAACCTCACCCACTACCGCTGGCGCTCACTACTGCACAGCGGCGCCCTGCACCCGCTCGTCAATGCACTCTGAATTACGAAGAGCCTGATTAGGGGCCCGCGCCCCTGTGAGCTGGGTGTTCTTCAGGCATCCAGGACAAGGAACGCGGGCCATGGTTGACGCTAGTTCACTGCTGCTCGATCTCGACGGTGTGGTCGTCGAGTCAGTACAGCGCCTCGCAAACGGCACCCGGTTGGTGCAGGTATTGACCGCCCCAGAGTGGGTCGGGATCTGCCCGGAGTGCGGGGAGCGCTCCACCTGCTCGAAAGGCTGGGTGTCCACCGGTCCTCGGGACGTGCAAGTTGGCCCCGACCGGCCCCTGCTGCGGTGGCGCAAGCGAAAATGGTTATGTCCCAGCACGGTGTGCGACCGCAAGGTGTTCACTGAATCCGTGCCCGGGGTGCCGGCTCGGGCACGGGTCACCCCGCGGGCCAAGGCTCAGATGGCCACGCAGGTCCTCGATGAGGACCGTTCGGTCGCTTCGGTCGCCGCCGACCACCGCTGCGGCTGGCACACCGTGCACGATCACGTCATCACCGTCGCCGATGCCGCTCTGGAGGCCGAGCCGGCTCCGGTGCGGGTGCTCGGTATCGACGAGACTCGCCGCGGCAAGGCCAAATGGGACACCGACCCCGACACCGGGAAACGGATCTGGGTGGACCGTTGGGACACCGGTCTGGTCGACATCACTGGCGATCAGGGCCTGTTGGCCCAGGTCAACGGACGTGACTCGGCAACAGTCATCGACTGGCTCGAAGCGCGCGACGCCAACTGGCGCACAGCGATCACCCACGTGGCCATCGACTTGTCGATGGTCTACGCCCGCGCCGTGCGCCTGGCGCTGCCCGGGGCGATCGTGATCGTCGATCGCTTCCACCTCGTCAAGAAGGCCAACGACATGGTCGATGCGGTGCGCCGGCGGGTCACCCTGGCCCAGCGGGGCCGCCGGGGCCGTAAGACCGATGTGGAATGGATCAACCGCCGCCGACTGCTGCGCGGCGCCGAGCGGCTCACCGACGAACAACATCACACGCTGTTCTCCAAGCTGCTCACCGCTGATCCCGGCGAGGACATCGCTGCGGCCTGGATCGCCAAAGAACTGTTGCGCGAACTGCTCTCGTGCGCCCATCGGGGCCGACTGCGCTACGAGATCGCTGCCGCACTGGAGGACTTCTACCGGTTCTGCGCCGCCTGCAAGGTACCCGAGGTCATCAAGTTCGCCCGTACCATCGAGGCCTGGCAGGACCCCATCATCGCCGCGCTGCAGACCGGCCTGACCAACGCCCGCACCGAGGGCTACAACCGTCTCGTCAAGCACGTCGGACGTATCGCGTTCGGCTTCCGCAACCCCGACAACCAACGCCGCCGCGTACGGTGGGCCTGCACCCGCCGATCCCGGCAGGTCACACCCAACCGGCACCAACGCCACTGCTAACTGCGAAGAGCCCCTAATCCGCCGCCGCGGTGCAACTCGGTGGCGGGGCGAAGAGAGAAGTGCGGCGTATCGCAGGGATCGAGGGACCACACAGCGGGTCGCTGGACGGTCCGCCCTTGGCCGCGGCCGCGTTTCCCAAGTCCCGGCGGGAGC
>JAHZJY010000049.1 GCA_022600695.1 Actinomycetes bacterium
TGGCACCGCCAGCAGGGTCAACGCCACTGTCGGCGGTAGCAGGCCCAAGCCCCACAGCAGCACCGCGAGCAGCAGGATCCCCAGCGTCGGCAGTGCGCGCAACGCGTTGACCGCCGTCACCACCAGGAAGGATCCGCGGCCGGTGTGACCGATCACCAACCCGATCGGGACGGCGATGAGCACCGAAACCGCGACGGCGACCCCGGTGTACTGCAGGTGTTCGATGATCCGTGCGCCCAGTCCGGCTTTGCCACTCCAATTCTCAGCGGTGAAGATGTAGTCCAGTGCCTGCTGTAGGAAGTTCACGCCGCCGCCTTGGTTTTCCGGGCCCACGGCGTGATGAGCCGGCCCATCGCCAGGATGAGGACGTCGATGATGACCGCCAGCACGAAGATCGCGATGATGCCGGCCACGATCTGATCGCTCTTGTCGGATTGGTAGCCCTCGGTGAACCACGTCCCGAGACCGCCGATTCCGATGACGGATCCGACGGCCACCATTGAGATATTGGTTACCGCCACCACCCGCAGTCCTGCTGTGAGAACTGGAATAGACAGCGGCAGTTCAACTTTGATCAGTTGCCCGATCCGGGTATAGCCTACTGCCGCGGCGGCGTCACGGACGTGGGCCGGTACGGCGTCCAACGCCTCCGGTACGGCGCGAACCAGCAGTGCGGTGGTGTAGAGAGTCAGCGCGATGATCACGTTGGCCTCGTCGAGGATCCGAGTCGGGATGATCAGCGGCAGCACCACGAACAGCGCCAGCGAAGGAACGGTGAAGATGATGCTGGCCGTCAGCGTCGTCAGCCGGCGCAGCGCGACGTGCCGCCACACCAGCGCCCCTAGCGGGACGGCGATCAACAGGCCCAGCAGAACCGGGACCAGAGACAGTCGCAGGTGGATCAGTGTCAGCGTCCACGCGCTGTCAAGGTGTGTGAGCAGGTAATGCAAGGCGTTTCAGCCCGTCTCCGGTGCGGGCTCCGACTCGGCGACGCGCGCGATATCCGGCGCTTGTTCGGGCTCGCGCTCCAACTGTTCGCACCCGTTCTCCGACTCCGGTTCGAGAGCCTGTCGCTGCCCCTCGAGGGAATCGATCACGTCGTCGGCCATGGTGCCGCCGATGACGACGCCGGAGTCGTCCACGGCTACCGCGACACCCGACGGTGAGGACAGCGCCGCGTCGAGCGCCGCCCGTAGCGTGCCGCCCATGCGGAACAACGAACCACCCGCTGTCACGCTGTCGTACAGCGCATCTCCGTCCCGGTGACATTCGACGCCGTCGGCGTCGATCCAGCCGAATGGTGAACCGTCCGGCTCGGTGACAAGCCGCCACTCATCCGGCGCCAGGACCAAGGTGTCGATCTCGCGCTCGGTGACGGTCGCCACCGGTTTCAGTTCCAGACTCCCGGCGGTGAAGAACTGCAGCAGCCGATAGCCCCGGTCGGTGCCGATGAATTCGGCCACGAAGTCATTGGCAGGATTGGACAGCAGCCGCGCCGGGGTGTCGTACTGCTGCAGCTTTCCTCCGACGCCGAACACGGCGACGGCGTCGCCGAGCTTGACGGCCTCATCGATATCGTGGGTGACGAACACGATGGTCTTATGCAATTCGCCTTGCAGGCGCAGCATCTCGGCCTGCAACTCGTCGCGGACCACCGGGTCGACGGCCGAGAACGGCTCATCCATCAGCAGGATCGGCGGATCGGCGGCCAGGGCGCGGGCCACCCCGACGCGCTGCTGCTGACCGCCGGAAAGCTGGGCGGGATAACGCTCGCCGAGTTTGGGGTCCAGGCCGACCCGTTCCAGCACCGCGTAAGCCGCCCGGCGGGCCGCACGGCGCGACTGTCCTTTGAGGATCGGAACGGTCGCAACGTTGTCGACCACCCGCTGGTGCGGCATCAGCCCGCCGCTCTGAATCACATAACCGATACCCAGGCGCAGGGTGACCGGGTTGACCTTGGAAACATCCTGATCATCGACGGTTACCTTTCCCGAAGTCGGCTCGACCATCCGGTTGATCATCCGCATGGAGGTTGTTTTTCCGCAGCCGGACGGCCCGACGAACGCCGTCAGCGTGCCCTCGGGGACCTCCAGCGTGAGATCGTCAACGGCCACCGTTCCGTCCGGATAACGTTTGGTGACGCCGTCGAAGGTGATCATCTACCTGGTGCCGATCGGGGTGTCGAAATCGTTGTCGCGCAACCAGTTACCTGCCGCCTCTTCCGGGTCGACTCCCGCATTGCCCGATACCGAGATGTTGAGTTCGGTGAGCTCATCGGTGGTGAGCTTTGCCGAGACCGCGTCCAGCACGGTCTTGAGTTCATCGGACATCTTCTGCGAACTGACCAGCGGCACGACATTACCGGGCAGGAAATTGTTCTTCGGGTCCTCCAGCACCACAAGGTTGTTCTGCGGAATGGCCGGTGAGGTGCTGAAGATATTGGCCACGTTGACGGTGCCGTCCATCAGCGCCCGGACCGTTGCTGGTCCTCCACCGTCGTTGATCGCGACAAAATTATCCAGGGGAATGTCCAGATCGTAGTTGGCTTTCAGGCCGGGTAACCCCTCGGCACGTTTGAGCAACTCCGATGACCCCCCGAATTTCACCTCCGACGAGCGGGCAGCCAGGTCCCCGATGGTTTTGAGGTTCCACTTGCGCGCGGTCTCTTCGGTGACGGCCACCGTGTCACTGTCGGTGGCCTTGGACGGAACGAGAATCGCCAAGTCCCCGGGCAGGACCCGATACAACGCGAGTTCGACCTGGTCCGGATCGGTGATGGTGTTCTCCGGCTCGAAGTACTGCAACAGGTTGCCGGTGTAATCCGGGATCAGGTCGATGGAGTGATCACGAAGTGCCGGAATGTAGGTCTCCCGGCTGCCGATACCGAATTTCCGCACCACCGTGAATCCGTTGGTCTCCAGAACCTGGGCGTAGATCTCACCGAGGATTTTCGACTCCGGAAAGTCTGCCGATCCGACGATCAGTGTTTTGAGGTCACCCGATACCGAGCCGCCGCCCATCGGATTCGAACTGCCGCATGCGCCCACCGCCGGCAGCGCGAGAGCCAGCACGATCGCAGCCAACCAGCGTCGCACCAATTCATCCTTTCGCCCCACTGGTTCCGACCCTATCCACCCGGACCGGCAACTGTCTGCGCGATGGGCCCTTCAATCGACGGACCGTTACTGTCCCGTTGCGGGTTTGGTGGTTCCCTTCCGCGCTCCGGCAGGCGACAATAACCCCATGAGCAGCGAGCCGAA
>JAHZJY010000346.1 GCA_022600695.1 Actinomycetes bacterium
ATGTCGTGGTAGTCGTAGTCAAGTTGATGTGAAGGACGAAACAGGAAGATCGCCCTCGCATCGTCCATATGGGCGGCGCTGTAGACAGCAGCTATCCGGCCGACGTCACATGTCATCACCATGCGATCGCGCAGTTCGAGGTAGTTGGGAATGCTGGCCACGGCCAGGTATGCGCCTATCCAGCTGGCGAAGCGGGATTCCGGCCCGAAAACCAAGTCGCGAACGTTGGAATGTAGTCCGTCCGCGCCGATCACCAGGTCGAACCGGCGCGAAGGGCCGCACCCGAACGAGACGTCGACGCCGTCGGCGTCCTCGGTGATCGACGTGATCGAGTCGCCGAAGAGATACTCCACATCATCGCTGCCGGCGTCGTAGAGGACCTCACTGAGATCATCACGCATGATCTCGACATGCCGATCCGAGACCGCACTGAAAAGCCGGCCCACCACGATCTCATACGGTCGGGCGCGTCCTTCACGGTAAACCGAAATCACATCGGTGCCAGTCTGTTTGGCCTCTATCTGCTGAATCACGCCCATTTTCTCGACGATGTCCATCGCCGGCTTGAACAGATCCACCGCGTGCCCGCCGGCCTTGCGCAGCGCCGGCGCTCGCTCCACCACAGTCACCGTGAAGCCGTACCTCTGCAACCAATACGCCAAAACAGGACCTGCGACGCTCGCACCCGAAATAAGGACCTTCATCACCAGCCGCCGACCCTTCTCATCTGTCGTTCTGATTCAAACAGCCGCGATCGCAGCTGTCCTCAACAGCCCGCGGCCGCTACGTGACGCTGGGTTCCTCCGCGACGCTCGTATCCGTGGCGGGGGGGCCGATGAAATCCAGTCCAGCGCGAATCGCGGGCCGGTGGCGCAGAATTCGGTAATGCGCCAGGCGGCCGAGCCCCCGTGTGGTGAGCAGGCGTGCGTCCGGCCATGCCTTGGCAACGCGCTCGCTGGCGGCGTGGGGACTGTCCGGGTCGTCCGGGTCGTGGATGAGAAGCAGCGGCGGATAGTTGGCTCGTCGACCGGTCCACGTCATGTTCGTTTCGTGCAGTGGCATGCCGATACGTTTCTCGAGACGCTTGTGCAGGCCCGAACGGATCCGGCGGCCGAAGCCGTGCCGTGCGGCGAACAGGTCAAGATAGAGAGGAAACTCTCCCATTGGCGCCAAGAAAACCAAGCGGCCAACCTGTGCACCGTAAGTCGCCGCCAGTACGGTCGAGTTAGCTCCGAGTGAATGGGCGACCACCGCATGCGCGGGCCCATAGGTCGCGATCATGGCCGTAATCGCGTTGGCGCACTCGATGGCCGTGGTGCGCCCGGGCGCGAGCGCACCTGGATCCGATTCATTGTGGCTGGGCAAGTCGAAAGCCACGACCCGATACCCCTCCTCCACAAGCGGTTTGACGAACACTGCCAAATGCGCCCGCTGGCCACCCCACCCGTGTACCAGATACACCGGCGGCCCCTCGCCCCATTTCTCCCCGGCGATCCGATGTCCATCCCAGAATGCCTCTATCGGCGTCCCTGGTGGAACACCGGGCGGCATGCGCATGCTCGATTCGAGAACAGGCGGGGTGCACCACAACTCGACTGCCCATCGCGATCCCAACGACGGTGCCAACCGCTCGAGCCCCCAGAAAAGGCGGCGCACCCGGGCAGCAACGGGCGGCAGGACCCCGGAGCCCGCGGTATCGAGCGGTGCTACCTCGCGGGCCTCTGCTGGTGCCGACGCCGGACCGGATACCCCCTCAGTCATGAGGCGTCATCATAGTGGGCCTGTCACGGACAAGACTTGATGCACTGCTCAAGCACCTGACCAAAGAGGTCGTGGAGACCGGCGGCATCGGACCTCAGCCCTCGGATCTCGGGGCGGACATACAGCGATGCCATCAGACCCGGGCCCGGCAGTTGACGGCGCGAGCGGAACCCTCTCCGGCTCGGCGTTGACGCGCCTGTGCCTGCCTTGAACTGGCCGGGCCACCGCCGTAGGGGCGGGACGGCAGTCGCTGGCGACTGGGCGGCTCTCAGCCGGAAAAGGGGAATCCGCCGCCCGCGAGGCGCGTTCTTGGCGAGGTAGTCGCCGTACCCGGCGTAGACGCGCTCAGCGAGCGCGTAAACGTGGGCGTGCTCGTCGGGATCGGTCACACCTCGGTGGCGACGAAATCTGCACCTCCGAAACGACATTGGGGGTTCGCCTTCAGGTTGTGGTACCACGCCGGGTTCTTTTGGCCGCCGAAATTCGAGGCGATGAGGATCGGATCGGGGCCGTCATGGAAGTACGTAAGCTGCACCTCCCGCCGCTGACCCGACTTGGCGCCGATCGTCACCAGCGGCGCGTTGACAACCACGCCCATCGAGGTCGTGAGGCGTCCGCCCGTTGCGCGATAGAGCAAAGGGTCGGGGCGGGTCGAGACATGGCGGGCGAACCTTTGCCCCGCGGGGGATCGTCCGGACCATTCAGCGACCTGGTAGCCAGGCCTGCGGCGCCTGTGGGGGTCGACATAGCGCAGCAGCATGACGGGCACCGGACCCGCCGATCCGCGCAGAGCTGTCGCCGTCAGTCGTTAGCATCCCAAATATGGGGGCGAGGAAGAACGACGATGGCAAGAACGTCGGTGGGGCAATTCTGTTCTTCCTTTTCTTTATCGCTGTCGCCTGGCCCTACTATCTGGGGACCTGGATGGCGGTGCAACTGGGGGCGGACAACCCATCCACCGCGCGGTCGGTGACCGGCTGGGTCCTGGAGGTCCTGTGGCTGGGCGGACTGGTGTCGCTCGCCGGGTGGGCGTGGCTTGCCGGGAAGCGTGAGCAGGACGCGGCTCGCCGCCTCGAACTCCTCACCCGGCAACGCAAGCGGGAGTTCGGGTCGGCCGGCGCGCGTCTCTACGAGCAGGCCGACGCGTCGGTGTCGAAGATCGCCGCGTCCGAGGCCGCCCGGACGGGATGGCTCGGAGATCCCGCTGATTTCGACTTTCGCGCGGACCTGAAGGCGATCGCCGCCAATCTTCGCCGAGCCGGGAAAATCCGAACCGTCACGGCGGACGCCTCGTCGATCCGCGACTTCAGCCAGGCCGACAAGCAGATGCTGCACGACGCGAAGGTCGAGATCGCCAAGCTGGAGAAATCGGTGAAGCAACGCGTCGAGCTGATCGACAAATGCGCACAGCAGGCCGCCGACATCGACCGGGCCCTGCGTGAGGAACGCGAAAGCAATGTCATGGCCAAGCGGCGCGAGGACCTGCGCGGACGCCTCGGCCCGATCCTCTACGGATCGCAGAAGATGCCGATTGACAGTCCTTCAGAGTCTGCCGACGTGGTGACGGCCCGGGCGGCCGCCTTCCACGAACTCAAGGCTCTCATCGACAAGCACCGACTCGACGCGGCGGACGACTAGCGAACCGACGGGGCGGGCAAGGTGGCGAATCAAGGGCTCAATGCCGTCGACGATCGCAACGCCGTCCGGGTGGCGCGGGAAAGAAGAGCGGCGTTTGGACTGCTGGTCTTCACCCCGGTACGCCCGCTGGTCCACCCGGGTGAGGACTACCCGAAGCCTGCGACGATCCCTGCGTACGGCCCACCGTTGACGTACTGCGACAAACACACCGCCCGTAGCAGTCGGCTGCCGACGCCGCAGTTGAGAAGCGCGGTCTGGTCCGGTGCCGACCCGAGGACCCGGGGCGGGCGCGAAGGAATGCCGCAATTGTCGATGTAGGGATTGATCGGGGAAATGCCGTTGTAGCAGGGGGCGGAGGGCGCCGGGCCGGGGCCGGCTGATGCCAGCGGGGCGGCGCAGAGGACGGAGGCCGCGAGCGCGGCGGCGCCGAGGATTGCCGGGCCTGCTTTGCGCAGAGTGGTCATGGCTGGGACCTCCTCATCAACGCTCCACGTTGAGCGCACTTCCAACGCTACGCTTCGCAGCCGGGCATCGCCTTACTGCCGATGCCCCGCTATGGAACTCCAGTTCGTAGTTCTCTTCTGCTTCTCTGGCATCGCCCCTCCTGATAGCGGGCGCCGCCACGGTCCAAGGGGAACCTCAGCCCGGCCCGGTGGTATCCGGTGACGACTATCGCCGACGCCTCGCCGCGCAGCCAAGAACGTTGCCCGCAGCCCCCGAAGACCGCCGTCAACCCCAACGACCGTGATCGGTCCTTGGTGCCACCCGCCGGCCTGTCCGAGCCGGGTGCCGCCGAACTGCCACGCCCAGCGACGATTTCGTTCTTGCTAATCTCTGGTCATGCCCCGGAAACTCAGTGACGAACAGATCGAGTCGTATCTCGATAGCCGTCCATGTTGGGCGATACTGAGCACCATCGACGGCGACGGATTCCCGCACTCGGTGCCCCTTGGTTACTTTCGCCTCGGCCGCGACATCATCATGGGTGTGCGGGATGGGACACGCAAAGTCGCCAACGTCGAAAACAACCCTAATGTGAGCATCTTGCTCGAAGACGGCTCCAGCATGGCGGATATCCGGGGAGTGATGTTCCAAGGTCACGCTCGCATCGTTCGCGAACCAAGCGAAGCACTCCAGCTCGCGCGGGAAGGAGCCCGGGCCCGGGGCGTGCCAGAGTCCGAATTGCCCGCCGCACCCAGGCCGGGCGCCGCCTACATCCGTATGACACCCATGAGGACCGTGTCATGGGATTACGCGAGTTCAACGTCGGAGCAGTCTTAGCTCCCTAAAC
>JAHZJY010000347.1 GCA_022600695.1 Actinomycetes bacterium
ATCTGGTCATACTTGTGACCAGTGGCCCAAGTCAACTCGATCGCCGAGGTTAAAGCGCATCTGTCGGAGCTGGTCGCGCTTGTCGGCGCCCAGCACGAGCGCATCACGGTCACTGTCCATGGTCGGCCGACGGCGGTCCTAGTCTCCGTCGACGACCTCGAGGCCCTCGAGGAAACCATCGCCGTCCTCTCGGACCCGGCTGCCCTACGGGCGTTGGGCCGTGCCGACGCCGAACTCGCCGCCGGTCAGGCCGAGAATGAGGCGAGTCTCGCCGCGGCCATGGGGGTCCGCCGGGCGCAGGCTTGACCAGCCGGTACACGCTGCGCGTCGCACCGACCGCGGGGAAGCAACTGGCAGAGGAATTACCGGCATCGATCGCCTTCGCCGCGCACGAGTTCATCGTCGGCCCACTGCTCGACAATCCGCACCGAGTCGGCAAGCGGTTACGCCCCCCGTTGGCGGACCGGCACAGCGCACGCAGGGGCACCTACCGTGTCGTCTACCGAATCGACGACGAGAACGACCGGGTTGACGTGCTGGGTGTCTTCAACCGCGCGGACGCCTACCGTAGGCAATCGTGAGCGCCGAACCGCCCCGCTTCTCCCGCGCCGAACTCGCCGACGCTTTCGCAACGTTCGAGGCGACCGTGGACACCGCCGCCCGCACCCGAGACTGGGATGCCTGGGTGGGCCACTACACCGACGATGTCGATTACATCGAGCACGCTCTGGGCGCCATGAAGGGCCGCGGGCAGGTGCGGGACTGGATCTACCGCACCATGACCACCTTCCCCGGCAGTCATATGACGGCGTTCCCGTCGCTGTGGCACGTGATCGACGAGGACACCGGCCGGGTGATCTGTGAACTGGACAACCCGATGCGCGACCCCGGCGACGGCACGATCATCAGCGCCACCAACATCTCGATCATCACCTACGCCGGCGACGGGTTGTGGAGTCGGCAGGAGGACATCTATAACCCGTTGCGGTTCCTCAAAGCCGGTATGAGGTGGTGCCGCAAGGCCGCCGAACTCGGCACCCTCGACGACGAGGCCGCCGCCTGGATGCGCGCCCAGGGGGCCAGCCGGTGAAACTCGTCATCGGTGCCAACGGGTTCCTCGGCAGCCACGTCACCCGCCAACTGGTCGAGGCCGGCCACCGGGTGCGGGTGATGGTCCGCGAGGGCGCCAACACCATCGGCATCGACGACCTCGACACCGACCGCGTCGTCGGCGACATCTGGGACAACGACGCCCTGGCCGCGGCGATGACCGGATGCGACGACGTCTACTACTGCGTGGTGGACACCCGGGGTTGGCTTTCCGACCCCGCCCCGCTGTATCGCACCAATGTCGAGGGAACCCGCAATGTGCTCGACGTGGCCGTCGCGGTGCACCGCGCAAACCCGTTGCGGCGCTTCGTGTTCACCAGCAGCTACGCCACCGTGAACCGCCGCCGCGGACACGTCGCCACCGAGGCCGACGAGATCACCGACGAACGCGGGCTTACCGACTACGTGCGCTCCCGCGTGCAGGCCGAACGGATGGTGCTGGCCCGTGCCCGCGCCGGGGACCTGCCAGCGGTGGCGATGTGCGTGTCCACCACCTACGGGCCCGGGGACTGGGGCCGTACCCCGCACGGCGCGATCATCGCCGGCGCGGCGTTCGGCAAATTGCCGTTCGTGCTGGGCGGGATCGAGTTGGAGGCGGTCGGGGTCGACGACGCGGCCGGCGCGATGATCCTGGCCGCCGAACGCGGACGCGTCGGCGAGCGGTATCTGATCTCGGACACCATGATCACCAACGCCGAGGTGGTGCGCATCGCCGCCGACGCCGCCGGGGTGCCCGCGCCGACGAAGACACTCCCACTGCCGGTGTCCTGGGCGTTGGCCGGCCTCGGCACGCTGAAATCGCGACTGCGCGGCAGCGACGAACGGCTCACCCTCAACGCGCTGCGACTGATGCGCGCCGAAGCTCCGGTGGACACCGACAAGGCGCGGCGCGAATTAGGTTGGCAGCCCGCGCCGGTCGCCGAGTCCATCCGGGCGGCCGCGCGCTGGTGGGTGGACCTACGGGCGGCCAAGCGGGCCGCTTCCGACTAGAGTTCTGACTACTGGCGGACCGGAAATCGGATTAGTCTTACGCTATGAAGTCAGTACCGCTCACCGAGGCCAAGGAGCGGCTGTCAGCGCTGGTGGATGAGGCTGACACCACTCACGAGATCATCCAGATCACCCGGCATGGCCGCGTCGCGGCAGTTCTGATGTCGGCAGACGATCTGGAATCTCTCAACGAGACTTTGCACGCGCTGAGAACCCCTGGCATCGTGGCCGAACTCGCCCAGGCCGACCGCGACTTTGCGATCGGCAACACCGTCAGCGGCGACGAGTTGCGCGGTCGTTACGGCCTGAGGTGAGCCGCGGCGCCGACTGGACTGTTCAGTTATCGCCGTCAGCCGATCGGGCTATCGACCGCCTACCCCACAAGGTCGCTGCCGCGGTGGTCGAGTTCGTCACTGTCACCCTGCCCCAGAACCCCCACCGGCTCTCCAAACCTCTGCGCTTTGAACTGGCGGGTTGGCGGGTCGCGCGGCGCGGGGACTATCGCGTCATCTTCCGTCTGCATGAGGACAATCGGATTCTCTACATCGGCCGGGTGGAGCATCGCGCCCACGCCTACCGGCGACCCTGAGATTAATCCCGGTGCCGCATCATTCAGCCATCCGGATGCCGAGGATCAGCGCCACCGAACGCTCGATCCATCGCATGGTTGTCGGTTCCACGGTGCCCAGCCGTTCCACGAGTCGGGTACGCGCGACTGCGCGGATGCCGCGACAGATCGCGACGCTGTCAACATCGACACCCTCGGCCGGCGAGATCGCCGGCCGAAGCGGGGTTCCGGAGCGCGAACTGGATACCGGCACGATCACGACGAGTTCATCGTCGGCACCGCTGAGCAACCCGTCAGCGGATATCACCACGGCGGGGCGGTGTTTGCCCGGCTCGCCGGGTCGGGAAGCGCCGAGGCTGACCAGCCACAGCTCACCTCGACGGGGCTCAGCCAATGCCGTCCTCGGCCGTGGTCTCCCAGTCCTGTTCTTCGTCGCGGACGGCGGCGGCCGACTCGCGGCGTTCGGCCTCGAGTTCGGCATGGAACATCGCGTCGCGCTCGGCCACCGCGGCCAACTCCGCCAGCAGGGCTGCGAGGGAGATTCCCCGTTGACGCGCCTGGGCCGCGAGGAGGTCACGGGTCTGCACGGCTACCCGGATTGTCGTCGTAGATGTAGACACGTTTGTAGCTTAGCTGCGGAACCATCCGGTCAGGGGTGCCCGAGCAGTGAGCCCACCGCCGATGTGGCATCGCGAAGCGCCGCAGGTCCGATATTTCCGATCGCGTCTCCCAGGGCCGATGACGGCAACCACTGCACCAGTTCGGGCAGCAGCACACCCTTCGGTTGAGCCACCGCGACAACAAGTGCCATGGCGCCCGCCGACAGTGCGCCGGGAATGAACGGGCAGGTGATCACCCGTCCGGTGTTGGCCCGGATGTGCGTTCCGTTCGACAGGATGGCGACGTAAAGCTCAATGTCGGTGTCGCGGCGCGGGACAACGTCGCCGGAAACGATCACAGGCCGGTCGACCGGTTGGCCTCGTACACGCGCTGCGCGTACTCGTTGATGTTAAGCGCCGGAACGGCGCGGCTCGTGTAGTCGTGCAGTGCGCTGCGCAGGTGCTCATTGCGCAAAGCCTTTTCGATCATCTCGGATCGGTTGAGTCCGGCGGCCTTGGCATCAGCGTCGGCCGCCGCCAGGACGGTGGCATCCACGGTGACTGAAATCTTCTGTTTGGCCATACAGGTTATCCTACCGAAAGTCGGATGACGCCGTTCGTTGTCGCGCTCAGGTGGGCACACGTGTGTACCGGTCAGACGGCCCGGCAACCACTTCGGGCATGGCCTGGGCATGGGTACGGTACGGGGATGGCCCCGGTCAGCGGCGCGGTCTCGCACTGGTTCGAGACCCTTCCCACCCCACGCCCCGCGCTACCCGGTGACCGTGACGCCGACGTCTGCATCATCGGCGCCGGCTACACCGGGCTGTGGACGGCCTACTACCTCAAACGGGCCGACCCTGGCCTGCGGATCACCGTGGTCGAGGCCCGATTCGCCGGGTTCGGCGCCTCCGGGCGCAACGGCGGGTGGCTGTCCGGACTGCCCCCCGGGCACCGCGAACTGCTGGACGAACAGCACGGCCGGGACGGCGTGATCGCCTGGCAGCGGATGCTCGACGCCGCCGTCGATGAGGTGATCGACGTCGCCGCCCGGGACGGTATCGACGCCGACATCGTCAAGGGCGGCAACCTGGAGGTGGCCCGAAATCC
>JAHZJY010000050.1 GCA_022600695.1 Actinomycetes bacterium
AGACGCAAAGGTCCCCGCACGCGCAGCGTGTCGGGGACCTTTGCGTCTGCTGGCGGGGAATGGTGATCCGGTTGTGACCTGATCGGGATCTCGGTAAACGGCGGGGAACGGTTAGGCTACGTCCGATGGTCCCGTTTTGGTTCACGCTGTCCGCACTGTGCTTCGCCGGTGCGGCGGTTTTGCTGTACATCGACGTCGGTCGACGCCGCGGGCTCGGCCGTCGCCGCAAGTCCTGGGCGCGTTCGCACGGGTTCGACTACGAGCAGGAATCCGACGATATCGTTGACCGCTGGAAACGCGGCGTCATGTCGACGGTCGGGGACGTCTCCGCGCGCAATGTGGTGCTCGGTCAGGTCCGCGGCGAGGCCGTCTACATCTTCGACCTGGAGGACGTCGCCACCGTCATCGCCCTGCACCGCAAGATCGGCACCAATGTCGTGATGGATCTGCGGCTCAAGGGCATCAAGGAACCGCGCGAGAATGACGTCTGGCTGCTGGGGGCGATCGGGCCGCGGATGGTCTACTCCAATAACCTCGACGCCGCGCGCCGGGCTTGTGACCGCCGGATGGTGACGCTGGCTCACACCGCGCCGGACTGCGCCGAGATCATGTGGAACGAGCAGAACTGGACCCTGGTGGCCATGCCGACCTCCGCGACCCGCGCCGAGTGGGACGAAGGCCTGCGGGCGGTCCGCCAGTTCAACGACCTGCTGCGGGTCCTGCCGCCCATCCCCGCGCAGGCCGCAGGCCAGTCCGCTCAGCGCAACGCCGAGCCGGGCCGTCCGCAGGCGCTGCCCACCGGCCGGAGCGAGGCGCCGCCGCTGCTGCGGCCGCAACAGCCCCGCGCCGGCACCCAGGCCCCGAATTTCCAGACCTGACCCGGCGATAGGGTGATCGCGTGACCCGCCCGACCGCCCTGATCACCGGCCCCACCTCGGGTCTGGGCGCCGGCTACGCCCGCCGGTTCGCCCGTGACGGCCACGATCTGGTTCTCGTCGCCCGCGATACCGTCCGGCTCGAGGAGATGGCCACCGACCTGCGGGCCGCCAACGGTGTCGACGTCGAGGTCCTGCCCGCAGACCTGTCCGTCGCCGATGACCGGGACATGGTGGGCCGGCGGTTGGAAGCGGGCGTTCAGACACTGGTCAACAACGCCGGATTCGGCACCTCGGGCGAGTTCTGGACCGCCGACCCCGCGGTTCTGCAGCGCCAACTCGACGTGAACGTCACCGCCGTGATGCACCTGACCCGGGCGGCGCTGCCGCCGATGCTGGCCGCCGGTTCCGGATCGGTGATCAATATCGCCAGTGTGGCCGGCCTACTGTCCGGCCGTGGCTCGACCTACTCGGCATCCAAAGCCTGGGTGGTGTTCTTCTCCGAGGGGCTCGCGAACGGACTGGTCGGTACCGGGGTGGGCGTGCATGCGGTCTGCCCGGGCTTCGTCCGCACCGAGTTCCATCAGCGGGCGGGGATCGAGATGGCCGCCATACCCGCTCCGATGTGGCTGACCGTCGACGATGTGGTGGCCGCGAGTCTCACCGATATCAACAAGGGCAAGGTGGTCAGCATCCCCGGGGTGCAGTACAAGGTGCTGACGACCGCTGGTCGCCTGATTCCGCGCGGACTGGTCCGTGCACTGACCACAAGGATGGGACGGGGCCGTGACCGCACCTGAGCTCCACACCACCGAACGTGCCGAACTCGCCAGGCTGGTTCGCGAACTGTCGGTGGTGTTCGGCCGGGTCACCTTGTCGTCCGGCAAGGAAGCCGACTACTACGTCGACCTTCGGCGTGCAACGCTGCACCACCGCGCCGCCCCGTTGATCGGCGTGCTGATGCGTCAGTTGACCGCCGATTGGGACTATGCGGCGGCCGGCGGATTGACGATGGGTGCCGATCCGGTCGCGTGCGCCATCATGCACGCCCCGGGCCGCCCCATCGACGCGTTCGTGGTGCGCAAGTCCACCAAAACCCACGGGATGCAGCGACTTATCGAAGGCGCCGAGATGACCTCCAAACGGGTCTTGGTGGTGGAGGACACCAGTACGACGGGCGGATCCGCCCTGACTGCCGTTCGCGCGGTTCGCGATGCGGGGGCGACCGTGGTCGGCGTCACGACGGTGGTGGACCGCGCCACCGGTGCCGCCGAGGCGATCGAGGCGGAGGGGGTGCCGTACCGAAGTATCCTCGGCCTGGCCGATCTCGGCCTCGCCGATGCCTGAGCCGGAGGTCGTCGACTCCGGCCCGCGCTGGGACGACGTGGTGGACGTGCTCTGCGTCGGCCCGGGTCTGGGCGCATTGGCCTACGGAATCGGCTGTGCGGCAGCCGATCTCGATGTAATCCTGGCCGAGCCGCCAGCCGAACCGGATGCGGTTCTTGTCGCCCTGCTCGAAGCGATGACCGAGGATCTCGGTGACCCTTCGCCGGACCCCGAGCTCGCCATCGGCACCGTGGCGCCCGAGCCGCCGCCGGTCGCGTCCGGGCGGCGGGCGACGATGAAATCCCCGCTGGATTCCCCCCTGGAACCCTTTGTGGGGCAGCGGCTTCGGAGCTGGTCGGCGCGGTGCCTGGCCTCCCCGTACGGTGTGATGTTCACTGAGGTTCCGGACCTGCTGGTGCCGATGCGCAGCGCTACCGGGGCGTCCATCACGGCTGCGATCCTCGGCAACTGCCGAGAGTCGGTGGGCGCCTGGCTGACGAGTCAGGCCGATGGGTACGGCCTGATTGCCGCGGGGCGGATGGGCGAACTGATTGCCGTCGACGGCAGGATCGCCGGCGCGGCTCTCCATACCGCGTCCGGCCCATGGTTGGTGCGCGCCACCGCCGGGATCGCCATATCGGTTGGGCCGACACCGCCGGAATCACCCGAACCCGCCGCGGCCCATCTCGAGGCCGGCCTCGAGGTTGCGGTGGTGGGCCGGCGCTTCGGCCGATTCGCCCGCGTCGAGTTGGTGCGCCGATGACCGGACCGGGTCCGACCGAGTGGTCCACCGGCCCGGCCCACGGGGTCGGGCCGTGGGCCGGGCCGCTGCCCGACGACCCGCGATTCGACCCGGAGCTGTTGGCGCACGGCGACACTCGCAATGTCGTCGACGAGTACCGCTACTGGCGCCGGGAGGCGATCGTCACCGATATCGACCGTCGGCGGCACCGGCTGCACGTGGCGATCGAGAACTTCGGCAACGACGCCAATATCGGGGCGGTGGTGCGCACCGCCAACGCGTTCGCGGTTCACACCGTGCATATCGTGGGACGGCGGCGCTGGAACCGCCGCGGCGCGATGGTGACCGACCGCTACCAGCGGCTGGCCCACCACGACGGCACCGCCGAACTGCTGGCGTTCGCCCGGACCGCGGGCCTTCGCGTGGTGGCAGTCGACAATGTCCCGGGCGCGGTGCGGCTGGAGCAGACCGCGCTGCCGAGGGACTGCCTGCTGCTGTTCGGTCAGGAGGGGCCGGGGATTTCCGAGGCGGCCCGGTCGGGTGCGGAGATGACGGTGTCGATCGCCCAGTTCGGTTCCACCCGCAGCATCAATGCCGGTGCGGCTGCCGGTATCGCCATGCATTCCTGGATTCGGCAATGGGCGGACCTGTCACAGGCCTGGTAGGGCAGGATGGCGATCCATGGAGCAGCAGTGGAGCAACCGGGCGGCCAGCGCCGAGGCCGCCATCGCCGCTCGGCACCTGCGACGGCTGTGGCACCTGCCCGGAACCCGACTCGGCGTGGTCGGCTGGCCGTCGACCCGCAAAGACCGAGCCTTCGGGACCTGGCACTACTGGTGGCAGGCGCACCTGCTCGACACCTTGGTCGACGCCCAGATGCGCGAACCGCGTCCCGGGCGGGTGGAGACGATCGGTCGGCAGATCCGCGGCCACCGGATCCGTAACCTCGGCCGCTGGACCAACCAGTACTACGACGATATGGCCTGGCTGGCGCTGGCTTTGGAGCGCGCGGGGCGGTTGACAGGGGTGGCCAGGCCCACTGCGCTCAGGACGCTGGCGGATCAACTGGTCAACTCGTGGATGCCGGAGTCGGGCGGCGGTATCCCGTGGCGTAAGCAGGACCTGTTCTTCAACGCCCCGGCCAACGGTCCGGCCGGGATTTTCCTGGCCCGCCACGGAAATCTCGGCCGGGCCCGGCAGATGGCCGACTGGATCGAGGACACCCTCATCGACCCGGACACCCACCTGGTCTTCGACGGGATCAAGGCCGGCTCGCTGGTGCGGGCGCAGTACACCTACTGCCAGGGCGTGGTGGTCGGATTGGAGACCGAATTGGCGGTCCGCACCGGCGACGAGCGACACGGCGAACGGGTGCGCCGACTGGTCGCTGCGATCGCTGAACACATGGCCCCCGACGGCGTGCTGAAGGGCGCGGGCGGAGGCGACGGCGGCCTCTTCGCGGGCATCACCGCGCGTTATCTCGCACTGGCGGCCAACGCGCTGCCGGAAGACTCGAGCGCCGCCGTGGCCCGCGGGATTGTGCTCTCCTCAGCCCGGGCGGCCTGGGAAAACCGGCAGGTCGTCGACGGGTTGCCGTTGTTCGGAGCGTTCTGGGACCGGGCGCCCGACCTGCCGCGGCGTGGCGCCGCGGCCGGAAAGCGGGTGGGTGGTGCGGTCACCGAATCGGCCGCGCCGGAGCGGGACCTCTCGGTACAGGTGTCGGGCTGGATGCTGATGGAGGCCGCGCACGCGGTCTCGCACCCTCGCAGCCGATAGCGTGATCGGGTGCTTGTAACTGTCACCAATGTGGTCCGTGGTGCACTGATCGGCGTCGCCGAGGTCATCCCCGGGGTGAGCGGCGGAACGGTCGCCTTGATCGTCGGCATCTACGAGACGCTGATCAACGCGATCGCCGATGCCGTGCTCGCCGTGCGCCAACTCGTCGGACTCGGTGCGCGACCCCGGGCGGGAAAGGCCTCCGCGCGGGCCGCCACCGCCACGTTCCGCGGTCTGCCCTGGCCGGTCCTGGTTCCGGTCGCGATCGGAATGTGCATCGCGCTCATTCTCGGAGCACGATTCGTCGAGCCGCTGCTTGAGCAGCATCCGGTTCCGACCCGGGCGCTGTTCTTCGGGCTCGTGCTCGCCGGTGCGTACGTGCCGGCGCACATGGTGATCCGCACGGCTCCCGGCCGCTGGCGCGGGACCGATCTCGCCATCGGGGCGGCGGCCGCGATCCTGGTGTTCGGGCTCACCGGGCTGCCGCCGGCCACCATCGCCGACCCGAATCCGATCGTGATCGTTCTGGCGGCGGCCGTGGCCATCTGCGCGCTCGTGCTGCCCGGGGTCTCCGGGTCCTTCATCCTGCTGTCCCTCGGCATGTACGAGACGACGATCAGTGCGGTCAACGATCGCAACGTCGGCTATATCGGCCTTTTCGGATTCGGCGCGGTGCTCGGGCTGGCATCCTTCGTCACCCTGCTGAAGTGGCTGCTCGCCAACCGGGCCCGGATCACCCTCGTCATCATC
>JAHZJY010000348.1 GCA_022600695.1 Actinomycetes bacterium
GAATCGTGAATCCTGTCCAGCGGAAACGGACTTGGTGCTAGCCGTCGCGGTGCAGCCTTAGGGCTATTTCCTGTGGAAATGCGGCGGCATCACGGTGAGCGGCGGGTTTGGGGCGGGCAGTGGGGCCCGCCACTGGGTCCGCTTCGGTCGGACCGCGGGTATCGGGTGGCAACGGGCCCGTCGGGCGGGCGCCTCCGCAAAGCGATTTGCTGGATAGTCTCAGGGAACGTTCAGCCCTGGCTCAGGTTGGAGATCGGCTAAGCGGGCTAAGCGGCCAGCAACATGGCCAGGATGGCCGTATCGGGGTGGCTGATCGGGTCGACCCCGACCCGGCTCACCATGCCGGTGACCGTCCCGTCGGCCTCGGCCTCCACCCACGCGGCCCGGTGCTCGAGGCCGAGGTGCGGCAGGCCGGGAAGCAGGACGCACCCGGAGGCCGCGCCGGAACATTCCGGCAGTGACGGGGTGGTTTCGGAAGGCGGGTGCAACATCAGCAGTGCCGGCGGCTGGCATTCGGCGAAATGCCCGGGCGCGACGGCGGATTCGCCGACCACCGTTCCCTCTGCCAGAACCAGACCCACGGTGCCGGGCTGGGATTTCTCGGGCAACTCCTCACGAACCCCGAAAATGGTCGTGGTGGAGAGTAGGCCGGGTAGCGACGCGACCCGGACGGCCATGAACAGCAGTTGGGCCCATTCCTTGGTGGAGTCCGGCCACCGCCCCGACACGACGAAGCCCTTGAGCGTTCCGCCGGAATGAAATGGGGCGATCTCGACCACCCGGCCAGAAGAATCCATCTCGCCCTCCGTGACACTCACCGATAACGCTGTGCGACACACCTATGGGTCGGTTCGGATCAGCATGCGGGATACCAGTACTGGCAGGCAAGAGGTCTCGACTGCCAACCGGACGACGGAAGGGACGCCGCGCAGTGCGCGACGCCCCTCGTCGACCGGGTTTCGGGGTCGGGTCAGCCGAAGATGAGACCTGGTGTTTTCGAGATTGCCGCGGTGTGTCGGGCCTGGACATCTTCCCAGTTCACCACGTTCCAGAAGGCCTTGACGTAGTCGGCCTTGACGTTCTTGTACTGCAGGTAGAAGGCGTGTTCCCACATGTCGACCTGAAGCAGCGGGATGATCCCCAGCGGCACATTGGCCTGCTGGTCGTAGAGCTGGAAGGTGAGCAACCGCCCGCCCAGGCTGTCGTAGCCCAGGACCGCCCAGCCGGAGCCCTGCAGGCCGTTGGCGGCGGCGGTGAACTGCGCGCGAAACTTGTCGAACGAACCGAACGCATCGTCGATGGCCGCAGCCAGATCTCCGGTCGGCTTGTCGCCCCCGTTGGGGGACAGGTTCTTCCACCAGATCGAGTGGTTCACGTGGCCGCCGAGGTGGAAGGCGAGGTTCTTCTCGTTCAGCAGGATGGCGGCCTGATCGTCCTTGGCGCGCGCCTCCTCGAACTTGGCCAGGGCGTCGTTGGCGCCCTTCACATAGGCGGCGTGGTGCTTACTGTGGTGCAGCTCGTTGATCTCACCCGAGATATGCGGTTCCAGGGCTCCGTAATCCCAATCCAGATCCGGCAAGGTGTAGTCAGCCACGTGATTCCTTCCTCTTGGTACTCGCGTCTTGGTTTCTGGCGTTTCGGTTTCTCGCGACGGTCCACTCGCGCTGCCAACATTGCTCTATGGGAGGCGTACATCGCAAGGACGGTGGGACCGGCCGCCGGTGGCGGAGCCCGGAACCAGGACCGGGAAGGGCCTACAACAAGACGATGACCGCGAGAACGCCGAGTAAAACCAGGGCGATGACCGCGGCGCGCACGGCGGCGGACCGGTAGGACCTGTTACTCGCGGTCGAGCACAGCGACCACGGCGACGATTCGAAAGAAGGCGCAGCCATCAGAGCGGCCTGACCTGTACGTTCACCTGAATATCCCCCTGCGAGTCCAGTGAAATTTATCACACCCCCTGAGGCCGCGATCATAGCCACAACGGCGTCGGTGATTCAAAGATCCGGGTTTCCGGGCGTCCCGAACCGTCCGCTTCCGTTCGACCCGCGGTCACCGCCGGCCGGTTGCGCGGTGTGTCGCAGGGCGTGTCGCCTCCACATATCGGACGGTTAGCCGATCAACGCACTTCGCTCGACGTCGCCGACACCTGTTGGTGTCGGCCGCGCCGCTGCGGCGGTTTGTCCCCAGCGCCGATCTTCCGGTGGCGGTCCAGTGCTTGCTCAGCGCCGGTTTCGGAGCGTCTCGGGGGTGTGGATAAACCTGTGGAAACTGTGGATAGCGGATTGATTGCTGAGTGTGACCTACGTCGAATTTGACCCGACGGGATTTGGCACCGCGTGCCATCGATGCCGCGCCGTCGGCTCGCTTAGGCTGGTCCGGTGATTCAGGTGTGCTCCCGTTGTGGCACGCGGTGGAACGTCGGTGGCCGCCAGCGCGTGTGGTGCCCGCGCTGCCACGGTCCGCTGCTCGCCGCGTCGGATCAGCCGGTCGCCCACCCGGCCGGCCGGCCCCCCGCCCGACCGGTGGCGCCGCAGCCGGCAGCGCGGCGACTTCCGTCCTCCTACCGCTGGATTGCGGTGCGGCCGGGACCACCGCCCCCATCCCGCAGTCGGCCCCGCCCGCTGGGGCCGACACCCCGGTACCGCACCATCCCGCGCTGGGGTCTGATCGATAGGTTCGCGCTCCCTGCCGCTGCGGACGATCAGGCCGTGAGCAAGGGCGTGACACCGGGCGTCGTGCGTGCCGCCCTGCTGGCCGCCGCGGCGATATTCGCGCTGGCCGCCGCCGCGCACATCCTGCGCTACGTCCTTCTGCTGATCAATCGCACCGTCCTGCTGCATCCGATCGTCGCGATGGGGGCGGTGCTGATGGGGGTGCTGATCAGCCTCGCGGCGGTCGTCGCTGTCATTCTCGTCGCCATGATCACGACGTCCTGGCTGATCACCCGCCGGGCCGCGGCGTTCGGACACCACGGTCAAGACGACCCGAGGCCGGAGTGGGCGCTGTGGGCGGGCTGCATGATCCCGGTCGTCAATCTGATCTGGGCCCCGGTGTTCGTCATCGAACTGGCCCGTGTGGAGCGGATTCAGAGCCGCCAGCGCGGGCCCATCCTCCGGTGGTGGATCGTATGGATCTTCGCCACCGGGATCTCGGCCTGGGCGATCCGGACCAGTTCGGCCAGCACACCGCAGGGAGCGGCCGACAACACCGTGACGATGATCATCGCCTACCTGGCC
>JAHZJY010000349.1 GCA_022600695.1 Actinomycetes bacterium
GAGCGGATGCGGACTGAGCTCGACCCAGGGGATCCCCAGCAGTTCGGCGGCCATACCGCCGCAAGCGGTGATCACGTCGGAGACCACCAGATCCGGCTGAAGATCCTGCAGCACCGGACGATTCAGCATCGCCATCCGGGCCGCCCGCTGGTGGATCCGGGCCCCGGCATCATCCTCGTCGTCAGACTCCTCAGGGTTCAGACCGACCAGTTCAACGGCCTCGACGCCTGCAGCGGCCGCGATGCCGGACCACTGGGTGCCGGTCATCAGCACCGATTCGTCCCCGGCGCGCTGAAATCGCCGGCACAGCGCAAGGGCGGGGAGAGCATGCCCGGCCTCCGGCCCGGCGACCACGGCGACCCGCATCGGCCCTACCCTGCCACAACCGTCCTGGCGGGCCGGCCGTCGAGGGCTACGCTGACGGGCATGACCGAGCAGATCGCAAACATAGGCTCCGACGTCGACAACGCCCACACCGTCGAGGTGCTGCTGGCCGCACTGCAGGCCCAGGATGCCGACGGCGCCGGCGCGGTGCTGGACGACAACCTGGTCTATCAGAACGTCGGCTTGCCGACCATCCGTGGCCGGGCCCGGGCCATGCGGTTGTTTCGCGGGATGGAGGGCCGCGCCGGCTTCGAGGTGAAAACTCACCGGATCGCGGTCAACGGGTCGTCGGTGCTCACCGAGAGAACCGACGCGATCATCATCGGCCCGGTACGGCTGCAGTTCTGGGTGTGCGGCGTGTTCGAGGTCCGTGATGGACGAATCACGCTGTGGCGCGACTATTTCGATATGTGGGACATGACAAAAGCACTGGTCCGCGGCCTGGCCGGCGCGGTGGTGCCGGCGCTGCGCCCGACGCTCTGAGCCCCGGATCCGGCTGCTGCTCAGGCGCGCTGCGTCGGGCCTAGTTCCTCGAAGGCCTGCGCCCACCCGAGCAGTTGTTCGGTCGCGTCGGTCAGTTCGTGGCGGTAGCGCTGCTGATGAACGGGGCCGGGCATCGCGCCCGCGTTGCCCGAGGACACCAGTCGCGCGGCGGCGGTGACCATCTCGTTGTACTGCCGCACCCCGCTGCCGAGTTGAGCGCTCAGTGCGTTGATCGTCGGCGCCAGGTAGGTCCGCGAACTCGGGTTCTCGCGGGCGGCACGCTCCATCGAGGCCACCTCCGAGGCCGTTGCAGCCATCGCCGCCGCCGATCGTCCGGCCGCCGCGGTCAATTCCCGGGTCTCCTCGGCCGGCAACATCCGGCCGCGCTCGATCACTGCCAGCAAGGAATGCAGCCCCCGCTCGGAGGCGCCGAGTGCTGACATCGCCGGCCGAGCAACCGATCCCTGCGGGGGCAGCCGACGGCCGCTGACCTCACGCCGTGGCGGCAGCGACTCATTGCGCAACCACCGGTAGCGCAGCAGCCACAGCGTCGCGGGAACGGCCGCCCCAGCCGCCACCAAGCCGGTGATCAGCAATGCCCACACCGGGGTGTTCCAGACGGCCAACAACCCGGTGACGAACACCCAGAATGACGATGCGAAGGCGAAGAACCCCCCGAGTCGCAACGCCCAGCGCCGCTTGCGCAGCAGCCTGGCGCGGGGGTCGGACACCGCCGCGAGTTTGTGGGCGGCAACGTCAGCGTATTCGCTGGCGGCGTCGACCCCCCGCTGCAGTGCCGAGCGCCAGTAACGCGAACCTGGTCGCGACGGTGATCCAGCGGACTTCACGGCCATCGGGTCATCGCCTCCTCTACCGGATTCCTCACTGGCCCAGCGGCTGCTCGGGCTCGGAGGCGCCGGCCGGGGCCGCCGGGGCGGCGCTCCCGCCGGACGGCAGGGCCTCACCGCGCATGGACGCACGAATCTGCTCCAATCGGGAATGCCCGGCCATCTGCACACTGGCCTGCTGGACTTCCATCATCCGGCCCTGGACCGAGTTCTGCGCCAGCTCCGCTGATCCCATGGCGTTGGCGTAGCGGCGTTCGATCTTCTCGCGGACCTCATCGAGACTCGGCGTACTGCCGGGCGCGGCGATATCGCTCATCGACCGCAGCGACTCGCTGACCTTCTCCTGCATCTTGGCCTGCTCGAGCTGGCTGAGCAGCTTGGTGCGCTCGGCGATCTTGGTCTGCAGGACCATCGCATTCTGTTCGACGGCCTTTTTGGCCTGTCCGGCAGCCTGAAGCGCCTGGTCGTGCAGGCTCTTGAGGTCCTCGACGCTTTGTTCGGCGGTCACCAACTGCGCGGCAAAGGCCTCGGCGGCGTTGGTGTACTCGGTGGCCTTGGCGGCATCGCCGTTGGCGGCGGCCTGGTCGGCCAGGGTCAGCGCCTGACGGACGTTGGCCTGCAGCTTCTCGATGTCGGCCAGCTGACGGTTGAGCCGCATCTCCAGTTGGCGCTGGTTGCCGATGACCTGGGCGGCCTGCTGGGTCAACGCCTGGTGCTGGCGTTGGGCATCCTCAATCGCCTGCTGGATCTGCACCTTCGGATCGGCGTATTCGTCCACTTTGGAGCTGAACAACGCCATCATGTACTTCCACGCTTTGACGAACGGATTGGCCATCTAATTGCCCCGCCTTCGAATCGATTGCCGCATGTGGTGTCAGAAAACCAATTTATCGGGTCCGGCCTCCCAGCCACAGCGCGGGCACAAAGTCGGATGCTGAATTTCGGGCAATGCCGGTAAAACGGCCGTCTCAGGCCACCGCCATCTCCGCCGGATGCGGAATTACGGTGGTCGGGATCACCAGCGGCGGGTGGCTGAGACGGTCGACGTTCTCGCGACGGGCCAGATCGCTGCCGGCATCGCACAACACCCGTGACATCGGGACGTCCAGAGCCGTGCAGATGGCACTCAGTAACTCGCTGGAGGCCTCCTTGCGGCCCCTCTCCACCTCCGACAGGTAACCGAGGCTCACCCGCGCCGAGTCGGAGACTTCGCGCAGCGTACGGCCCTGGGATGTCCGTTCGCGGCGCAGAACGTCACCGATCACTTCCCGTAGCAGTACTGTCATGGCGCTGTCCTCCTCGAGTCGTCGCAGCACTAGGTGCGCAGCAGCATTAAGGCAACGCAGGACCTCTCGGGTTGGTTCCCGATAGCGGTCAGGAGTGGTGGCTGGTCCCCCGGAGGGCGGACACCACGTAATCCAGTCCGGTCGCCACGGTCAACACGATCGCGGCCCCCATCACCCACCAAGCGACGGTCGTCCACTGAGCGGGCAGGCTGTCCAGGGGCAGGATGAACAAACCAATGGCGATGGCCTGCACCATGGTCTTGAGCTTGCCGCCCCGACTGGCCGGGATGATGCCCCGGCTGATCACGGCGAACCGCAGCACGGTCACCCCGATCTCACGGACCAGGATCAGCACCGTCACCCACCACGGCATATCTCCGAGCATCGACAGACCGATCAGCGCGGCGCCGATCAGCATCTTGTCGGCGATGGGGTCGGCCAGCTTGCCGAACTCACTGGTCACGCCGTAGCTGCGAGCGAGGGAACCATCAAGCCGGTCGGTGATGACGGCCACGGCGAAGATGGCGAAGGCGGTTATCCGGCTTGCGGTTTCGTGTCCGTCTCCGGCGAAGAGGAACAGCAGAAAAACCGGAACCAGAACGAGTCGCAGGCCGGTCAGCAGATTGGGGACGTTGGCCATTCGGTTACGCCGGACCGTCGGAGGAATCTCGGGTTGGCCCGTCACGGGCAACAGGATATCGGTTGAGGATGCCGAATCTCTCCTGCAGCGCCGGACGGGTGCGGATACCGATCGTCGCGATCTGCCTGATTAACGACGTCGGCGTCACAGCGACTGCTCAGCGGTCGGCCCGGGTCGCCCGAAGCTGCCCAACTCAACTCGAAGATGGTGCGCCCGACAGCCCGATAAGGTATCGCCGTGACCGACTTCTCCCCCGGGGTGCCGTCGGTTGACGGCTCCTACCTCGAACAGGGCCGCGAAGTCGTCGTCCGCCGCGCCAAGACGTCCGACGTGCCCGTGATCAAGCGACTCGTTGATACCTATGCGGGGCGGATCCTGCTGGAGAAGAATTTGGTCACGCTGTACGAGGCCGTCCAGGAGTTCTGGGTCGCCGAGACCGGCGGCGAAGTCGTCGGCTGCGGGGCCCTGCACGTGCTCTGGTCCGACCTCGGCGAGGTGCGGACCGTGGCGGTCGATCCGAAGGTCAAGGGTCGCGGTATCGGACACGTGATCGTGGACCGCCTGTTGGAAGTCGCCCGCGACCTGCAGTTGCAGCGACTGTTCGTGCTGACCTTCGAAACCGAGTTCTTTCACCACCACGGGTTCGCCGAGATCGAGGGCACCCCGGTGACCGCCGAGGTCTACGAGGAGATGTGCCGGTCCTATGACATCGGCGTGGCCGAATTTCTGGACCTGAGCTACGTCAAACCGAACATCCTGGGCAATACCAGGATGCTGCTGTTGCTCTGACGCCCAGCGGGCTCAGAAGTCCTCCGGCACGCCGGGGTCATCCTCACCGTCACCGTCATCGCCGCCGCCCCGGATCGACGCTAGGGTGACTGCCAGCTCGTCGGGTTTGACCATCACCTCACGCGCCTTGGACCCCTCCGAGGGGCCGACGATGCCGCGGGTCTCCATCAGGTCCATCAGCCGTCCGGCCTTGGCGAAGCCGACCCGCAGCTTGCGTTGCAGCATCGAGGTGGAGCCGAACTGGCTGGAGACCACCAGTTCGACAGCCTGCAGCAATACATCCATATCGTCGCCGATATCGGGGTCTACATCGCCGCGGTCGCCGGCCGGCTTGGCAGCGGTGACGCCGTCGGTGTAATCCGGCTCGCCCTGGGCCTTGCAGGCCTGCACGACGGCGTTGATCTCATCGTCGGTGATGTAGGCACCCTGCAATCGCATCGGCTTGCCGGCCCCCATCGGCAGAAACAATCCGTCCCCCATGCCGATCAGCCTCTCCGCGCCGGGCTGGTCGAGGATGACGCGGCTGTCGGTCAGGGAGGAGGTCGCGAACGCCAGTCGGGACGGCACGTTGGTCTTGATCAGACCGGTCACCACGTCGACCGAGGGCCGTTGAGTGGCCAGCACGAGATGAATGCCGGCCGCGCGCGCCTTCTGGGTGATTCGCACGATGGCTTCCTCGACGTCGCGCGGGGCGGTCATCATCAGATCGGCAAGTTCATCGACGATGGCGATGATGTACGGGTAGGGCCGGTATTCACGTTTGCTGCCCAGCGGGGTGGTGATCTCCCCGGATCGCACCTTGGCGTTGAAGTCGTCGATATGCCGCACCCGGGAGGCCTGCATGTCCTGATAGCGCTGTTCCATCTCCTCGACCAGCCACGCCAGCGCCGCCGCCGCCTTCTTCGGCTGAGTGATGATGGGCGTGATCAGATGCGGGATGCCCTCGTAGGGCGTCAGCTCGACCATCTTCGGGTCGATGAGGATCATCCGCACCTCCTCGGGGGTGGCGCGGGCGAGTAGTGACACCAACATCGAGTTCACGAAACTCGACTTGCCCGAACCGGTGGAGCCGGCGACCAGCAGATGCGGCATTTTCGCCAGGTTGGCCGAGATGAAGTCGCCCTCGATGTCCTTACCCAGGCCGATCACCAGTGGGTGGTGGTCGCGGCGGGTGGACGGCGCGGTCAGGACATCGGCCAGCCGCACCATCTCCCGGTCAGTGTTGGGAACCTCGATACCGACCGCCGACTTGCCGGGGATCGGAGCCAGCATGCGGACGCTCTCGGTCGCTACCGCGTAGGCGATATTGCGTTGCAGCGCAGTGATTTTCTCGACCTTCACACCGGGCCCGAGTTCGACCTCGTACCGGGTGACGGTCGGTCCGCGGGTACAGCCGGTCACAGCGGCGTCGACCTTGAACTGCTGCAACACCGAGGTGATGTCATCGGACATCTGTTCGTTGGCGGAGCTGCGCCGCTTGGGTGGGTCGCCGGCGACCAACAGCTCCAAAGACGGCAGGGTGTAGGAGCCCTCCACCACGCGGTCGAGTGCCGGCATGTCCTGCTTCGGGGTGTCCGGTTTCGGTGCGGACTGCTTCTTCCGACGCGGTTTGATCGGCTGGGTCGCGTTAACCGGTTCGGACGCCGAATCGTCGAGCGGATAGTTGTCATGCGGCGTGCCGATCGGGCCGGATGCACCCGGCCAGGACTGCGGCTCGTCAGCACCGTAGCCGCGGGGATCGTCGTAGTAGCCGTCGGAGAAATCGTCGTCGAAGCCGGAGTCTCGCCCGCCCCGGCGGTCACCTCGCCCGTCCTCCGCCTCGTCGTCGTACTCGTCGTCATACCGGCCGTCGGCATAGTGATCACGGGTGCCGAACATCGCGTACAGCGCCCCGGGCACTTCACGGATCGTGGTTCCGGTGAGCAGCAGCACGCCGAACAACGCCGCGAAGATCAGCAGCGGCGTCGCGATCCAGACGGTCAGTCCGTCCGAGAGCGGTCCGCCGATGGCGAAGCCGATGAACCCACCGGCCCGCTGCCGCAAGCCCGGATCGGTGGGCGCGCCGGACCACAGGTGCCACAGACCGAGCACCGGCAGGCCGATCATCGCCGAACCCAGCACCAGCCTCGGCCGAGCCTCCGGGTATGGCTCGGTACGCATCAGCATCACCGCGGCCACCGCGATCAGCAACGGCAGCAAAACCACCGCTCCACCGACAAAGGTCCGCAGGCCCGAGTCGATCCAGGCACCCACCGGCCGGGCAGCGTCGAACCAGGTGGCCGCCGCGATCACTACTGCCAGAGCCAGCAGGCCCAGGGCGATGCCATCGCGGCGGTGACCGGGCTCGATATCGCCGGCGCGCCCCACCGATCGGGCCGTCGACCCTGCTCCGCGGGCAATCATCAGCCACGTTGCGCGCGCCGCGCGGCCACCGGCTCCGGCAGCAGCAGCCACCAGCGACGGGGATTTCCTGGCCGGCGCTTTGCGACGCGGCGGCGTCGGCCTGGCTGGTTTAGCCGGCCTGGCTGGTTTAGCGGCCCGAGCAGGGGTTTTGGACCTGGGCGTTCGCGCGCCGGAACGAGCGGCCGTCTTGTTCGCCATGCGGGCAACACTAATCGCACTAGTCCCATCGGCACCATAGGCAACACTGGTTACCAGGTTGCCGTTGCCAGACCGCAATCAACCGTCAAGGGCGGACCGCAGTGCGGCCCGGCGCGCCGTTTGCACTTACCCGGAACCTTTCATCCGTCGCGGATACAGCTTCCATCTCACGCGCAGTTCGGGTAACCATGTATTGAACCTGTTAAAACCCCATTCCGAGAGAGTTCCCATGCAGACGAGGGCCTTGAATGCGTTGTCGGCTCTGGTGGTGCTTGCCGCCACCGCGTTCGGGGCTACCCCGGACGCCGCGGCCGATCCCGACACCTGCGATCCCGATCAGGGCTCGTTCGGGCAGCAGAACTCTTGTGCGGGAAAGCCCCCGCAGACCTGGCCGGTAGCGCAAGGCGATTTCACCAGCCCCGGCGATCCGGGCTGGGTCTTCTTCGGGCCCTATGGTTGCGGGATAGGGCCCGATGGCACCATCGGATGTGACCGGGTTCCCGCACGGTGGCCGGACGGGACTCCGATACAAGCTGGTGTGCCAGGACCGCCTGGCTCGTATAGCTGCGAGGGCAGCCGGTGTCCGCTGCCGCCACCGGGTGCCAACCAGATCGTCGCCGGGCCGCAGCAGCCTGCCCAGTACGTCGAATCGGCGACCCAAACCTTCACCCGCGACGTCGCCAACCTCCCCGAAGGCTACCGGCTGGTCAACGGCGAGGCATGGTGCGCAACCGGTTATCAGGGATCTGTCTTCTGCGCCTCCGGCGAGAACGGGTTTGTGATCAACACCGTGGGCGCCACACTCGAAAAGCTTCCGGAAAAGCCCTCTTAGCAACCCACAGCAACCCACAGCAACCGCCGCAACTTGCGGTCTTCGGACTGTTCCACGCCGGGTCTTTCGTTGATCGGTCACAATGGTGACGCCATCCGAACCCGAGGAGCCAAACACATGCCGGTTGTCGTCGTCGCGTCATTCACCGCAAAGCCCGAGTCCGTGGACACGGTGCGCGGGGCCTGCGAGAACGCGGTAGCGGTGGTGCACGGCGAGCCCGGGTGTGAGCTGTACTCACTGCACCAGACCGAAAACACCTTCGTGTTTATCGAGCAGTGGGCCGACCAGGACGCCTTGAACGCCCACATGACGGCGCCGAGCCTGACCACGCTGCTCGGGGCGATCGGGGATCACCTCGACGGCGCTCCCGACATCAAGCTGGTCCATCCGCTGCCGGCCGGCGACCCGGCCAAGGGCCAGTTGCGCGCCTGAAACCAATGGGCGCACTCGAGGGCAAAGTCGCTTTCATCACCGGGGCGGCGCGGGGGCAGGGACGGGCGCACGCCGTGACGCTGGCCGCTCAGGGCGCCGATGTCATCGCGGTCGATCTGTGCGAGCAGATCGACAGCGTGCCCTACCCGCTGGCGACCCCGGATGACCTCGCGGCAACGGTGGGCCTGGTCGAGGACACCGGCGCCCGAATCGTCGCCAGGCATGCGGACGTCCGCGATAGGTCGGGACTGAAAACCGCCCTGGCCGAGGGTATCTCCGAGCTGGGACGGCTCGATATCGTCATCGCGAATGCCGGAATCGCGCCGATGGCGGGCGACCACGCCTGGCAGGA
>JAHZJY010000350.1 GCA_022600695.1 Actinomycetes bacterium
TGCACGCTCACGCGCAGACGCAGCAGACCCCGACCCTCTCGTTAGGATCGGCGACTGTGCGGACGCCATGGGGTGAGCAGGTCAGCGCCGGGCACTACGCCGGCCACCGGGGCCTGCAGTACGCCCGGCGCCCCCGAACCTCGGACAACGTGGTGGCCGTCTGGGGGATCTGGTCACTGGGTGCGGTCCCGGTGCTGGGCAACCGGTGGTGGAGCACCCGGGAGGCCGCGCACTGCATCGCGCTGATGGCCCCGCGCGCGGTGATCACCGACGCGCCGGATCTGACCGCGGCTGGCGGAGTCGCTGTGCTCGACATTGCCGAGATGCGGGGGGACGGCGCAACGGCGCCGGACCGCGAAGTTCCGGCCGTGAGCCCCCGATGAGGGCGATCGTTCTGCTCGCCCGCAGTGGGCACCTCGACAACAGCGGGACGTTGCACGCCCTCGGCCTGGGCTGGACCACCAGCCACACCCCCACCCCCCAGCACGTGCTGATCGTCTTCGTGGAGGTGGCCTGGTCGGAGACCGGCACCGAGTTCCCGATCCGCGCCGAACTCGTCGACGGTGACGGTGCCCGGGTCGCCCAGACCGAACAGGGCGTCATCAATGCCCGCCGACAGCCGATTCATCCGGAGGGCACACCGGTGACGATCCCGTTCCTGGCGACCATCCCGCCCCTGCACCTCACCGTCGGCCAGCGCTACCAGTGGCGGGTCAGCATCGGCGGGCAGATGCACGAGGACTGGCTGGCCGGTTTCACCGTGACGGCCTGAGCCGGGCGTTCAGCCAGGCCCGGGCGTCGGCGATACAGCTCACCGGCAGCGAGAAATGGTCATCGTGCGGGTAATCGCGGGTCTCGACAGTGCCGCCGAAAGCCTTGACCGCATCGACATAGCCGGTCTGCCAGGGCACCGGGATCACCGTGCCCCCGTCAAATGAGTCGATGCACACCAGCACCGGCGCAACGGGTTTGCGGGCGGCCGCCGACCCGGCGGTGACGGCGGCCTTCCAGTCGGCGAAATTCGGCGGCTGCGGGTCGAGCACCGCGCCCTTCAGCCGGAACAGCCGGGAGATGGTCTCGTTGAGGTGGTGCACCGGCTGGATATTCCACGCCGTCTCGAGGATCTGCACGCCCAGCGGGGTGAACACCTCGCCCAGCGTCAGCATCGCCGGGTTCGCCGCCTGGATACCGGCCAGCATCATCACCAGGTGCGAGTCCGGCGGCACCGACGGGTCGGTGAGCGCGCGGGTGATCCCGGATGGCACCTCCAGGGCGATCCTGCTGACCCCCGGTGAGATCGGGACGGTGCCGACCAGCCTCAGCTCGCCGTAGTCGTCGGCGTCGAGTTCGGCCACCGCGGCGGCCGCACCGCCGCCCTGGGACCACCCGGCGCAACCCAGGACGGTTCCCGCTCCGGCGTCGAGGGCGCGGGCCGCGTGCGCCGCGTAGACCGCGTCACGGCCGTTGGTGCGGTTCACCACGTACTGGTGCATTCCGGGCGTTCCAAGGCCCTGATAGTCGGTGGCGCACACCACCCAGCCGTCGTCGATGAACCCCTGCAGCCCGGGCACTCCGTAGTCGATCTGCTGGGTGGCCCGAGGCTCGAAGTAGGTGATCAGTTCCCGGGCCGGATCGGGCTGCGCCGACGGGCAGGCGGCATCGCCGAGGCCGGTGGTGCCATGGCACCAGGTCAGGATCGGCCGGTTCGCGCCGGGGCCGGCCGGGGCGATGACCAGCCCGCTGACCTCATGGGCGACATCGTGGACATCGCGTGACACGTAGCGGATCCGCCAGGCTCGCGCACCGGTGATCGACGTGTCCACCGGTTCCCTGCTGAGCAGGGTTCCCGGTGGCCCACTGGGGCTTCGACGCTGGCTGTCCACGGTGTCGTCCACAGGGCCCGAAGTTACCCGCCGCCCCGGCCAGGTGGGTACCCGGCTCAGCGGCGCGCGAAGTCCGGCGCGTGCTCGGGACGTACTCCTACTCCGATGACGTACGCCGGAATGCCGGTCAACCAGGGCAGCCGCCGCACCAGTCGGGCCAGCGCCGCCGGTGGTTGCACATCCCCGCCGTTCAGCAACCGCAGCACAGCCCTGCGGTGCAGGATCCGTTGCAGCCCCTGGGTGAGCGCGGCCGGCGGCATCCGGCGGCGCTGGACCGCGGCGAGGTCGCGGGACCGCACGGTTCCGGCGCGCAGCGGATCAGCCAGCAGCGTGGCGGCGCCGACGGCGTCCTGGACGGCGAGGTTCACCCCGACCCCGCCTACCGGCGACATGGCGTGGGCGGCATCGCCGATGCACAGCAGCCCGTCGGTATGCCAGCGTTTGAGGCGGTTGAGCCGCACGTCGAGCAGTTTCACGTCATCCCATGAACACAGGGTGTCGACCTCGGCCTCCGGGATCAGGCTTTTCAGGTCGCTCTTGAACGCATCCAGGCCGCGGGCGCGTAACTGCGGGTCGCTGCCCTTGACTATCAGGTAGGCGATCTGGAAGTACCCCTCCCGCGGGATCACGATGGCCAGCTTGCCCGGCGCGGTCCGCGGGATGAGTGAGTACTGCCCGTCGGCGTCCCGCGGCAGTCGAAACCACAAGACGTCGAACGGCACCGGGAACTCCCGCACCGGCAGACCGGATTCGCTCCGCAGGATCGATCCGCGCCCGTCGCACGCCACGGTCAGTTGGGCGGTCAGCTCACCGTCGCCGTCCGGCGCGCGGTAACGCACCCCGGAGACCCGGCCCCCGTCCCGCAGCAGACCGGTGACCTCGTGCTCGAGCAGCAGCGTGAAGCTCGGCTCGGCCCGGGCCGCCTCGGCCAGCAGGTTGAGCAGATCCCATTGCGGCACCATCGCGATATAGGGGTGCGGCTGACGCAGCCGCCGGAAGTCGATCAGGGTCAGCGGCTGCCCGCCCACGCTGAGCGCACCCCGCTCCACCCTGCTCTGCGGAAGCGCCGCGAACCGCTCCCA